>CALLZQ010000417.1 GCA_937858255.1 uncultured Tabrizicola sp. | reverse complement strand
CTGCTCGCGCTGCTGCTGGCGCCTTACCTGCGCAAGTTCGGCAAGTTCACCGTGCCGGAGTTCATCGGCGACCGCTTCTACTCGGGTGGTGCGCGCCTTCTGGCCGTGATCTGCCTGATCATCATCTCGGTGACCTACGTTATCGGGCAGATGCGCGGCGTCGGCGTGACCTTCTCGCGCTTCCTCGAAGTGTCGACCGACACCGGTCTCTATATCGGTGCGGCCATCGTGTTCGCCTATGCGGTTCTTGGCGGCATGAAGGGCATCACCTACACCCAGGTGGCCCAGTATGTCGTTCTGATCATCGCCTATACCGTTCCGGCGCTGTTCATCTCGCTGAACCTGACCGGCAGCGTGCTGCCGCAGTTCGGCCTGATCGGCGGCTATGCCCCCTCGGGCGGCGAGATCTCGATGCTGGCCAAGCTGGACAGCCTTGTCACGGAACTGGGCTTTACCGCCTATCCCGCTGACACCCCCAGCATGTTAAACATGTCCCTGTTCACCATGTCGCTGATGTTCGGTACCGCCGGTCTGCCGCACGTGATCATCCGCTTCTTCACCGTTCCGAAGGTCGCCGACGCGCGTTCCTCGGCCGGCTGGGCGCTGGTGTTCATCGCGCTGCTTTACACCGTCGCTCCGGCGGTTGGCGCCATGGCCCGTCTGAACCTGACCACCACCTTCTGGCCCGGCGGTGTGACCGGCGCTGCGACTTCGGCTCCGGCCCTGTCGATCGCTGACATCGATTCCAAGCCCGAACTGTCGTGGATCAACACCTGGAAGGCCACCGGTCTGCTGGCCTACGAAGACAAGAACGGCGACGGCCTGATCCAGTACTTCCGTGAACCGGGTGCTGTGACCGAGGCCAACAAGGCGCTGGCCGATGCCAACAAGGCCCTGGCCGAAGCGGCGGCGGATGCGGACAAGACCGCGCTGCAAACCGCTGTGACGGACGCGACCGCGGCCCGTGACAAGGCCCTGACCGAAGCCAAGCTGGGCGACAAGACCCTTGCCGAACTCGGCTTTGTCGGCAACGAACTGACCAAGGTTGACAACGATATCATGGTTCTGGCGAACCCTGAAATCGCGGCTCTGCCGGGTTGGGTGATCGCCCTTGTGGCTGCCGGTGGTCTGGCTGCTGCGCTCTCGACCGCTGCCGGTCTGCTGCTGGCCATTTCCTCGGCCGTGTCGCACGACCTGATCAAAGGCTCGCTGAACCCGAACATCTCGGAAAAAGGCGAACTGCTGGCGGCCCGTGTGTCGATGGGTGTTGCCATCGCCATCGCGACCTACCTCGGTCTGAACCCGCCCGGCTTTGCCGCGCAGGTGGTGGCGCTGGCCTTCGGTCTGGCTGCTGCGACGATCTTCCCGGCACTGATGATGGGCATCTTCTCGAAGCGCATCAACAAAGAGGGTGCGATCCTCGGCATGCTCGCCGGTCTGATCTTCACCGCTGTGTACATCTTCCTCTACCTCGGCTGGTTCTTCATCCCGGGTACGAACGTGTACGCCAACGTTCCGGCCAACTACTTCTTCGGCATCTCGCCGCTGTCGATCGGCACCATCGGTGCGCTGGTCAACTTCGGTGTGGCTTATGTGGTCTCTTCGGCGACCGCTGCTCCGCCGCAGGATGTCGTCGACCTGGTGGAATCGATCCGCGTGCCGAAAGGCGCCGGCGCGGCCCAGGCCCACTAAACGACTTTGCGCGTCCCCGGCTGGTCCGGGGGCGCGCTCCCCCTCGATTGCGGGTATTCAGGGCCATGGCGTCGTCAATTGAAACCATCACCGCCTTTCTGGAAACCGTTCACCCCTACGATACACTGCCGCAGGAAGAGTTGGCGCGGGTCGCCAGTTCCTTCAGCCGCAGGGAATATCAGGCCGGCGAAGAGATTTATCACGCTGGTGAGCCGCTGAAGGGTCTGTACCTGATCAAGCGCGGCTCTATCGAAGTGACCGAGCCTTCGGGGCAGGTCATCTCGCTGCTTGGCCCGCGCAACAGCTTTGGCGAACGTGGGTTGGCGCGTGATGGTCTGGCCGTGACCTCGGCGCGCGTTACCGAAGATGCGGTCCTGCTGCTCTTGCCGGTGGCCGAGTTCCGCCGCCTGATCGCCGGCTTTCCTGCCTTTGAGCGGTTTTTCAGCCGGGGACGCGGCAGCGAAACCCGGTCGAGCGATCTGACCACGCAAAAGGTCGGCGATCTGATGGCCTCGCGCCGGCCCATTGCGATCAGCGCGACAGATACGGTGCGGCAGGCGGCGCAGAAAATGCGCGATGCCAAGGTCTCGTCTCTGGGGGTCATCGACGGGGAACGCTTTGTCGGCATCGTCACCACGCGCGACATGACCAACAAGGTCCTCGCGGCCGGGCTGAACCCCGATGTGCCGGTGGCCGAGGTGATGACCCATGATCCGATCACGCTGACGCCGGATTCGCTGGGTTCGGACATCCTGCATATCATGCTGGAACGCCGCATCGGCCATTTGCCGGTGGTCGAGGATGGGCGGCTGGTCGGCATGGTGACGCAGACCGATCTGACGCGGTTCCAGGCGGTCAGTTCGGCGCAACTGGTGCGTGACGCGGCGATTGCCGACAGCATCGAGGAAATGGCCGCCGTCACCGCCCGGATCCCCAAGCTGCTGTTGCAACTGGTGGGCGGCAACAACGCGCATGAGGTGGTGACGCGGCTGATCACCGATATTGCGGATACGGTGACACGGCGGCTGATCGCCATGGCCGAGGCGCAGCTCGGCCCGCCGCCGGTGCCCTATCTCTGGCTGGCCTGCGGCTCACAGGGACGGCAGGAACAGACCGGGGTCAGCGATCAGGACAATTGCATCATGATCGACGACCGGATGGCCGAAGGGGACATGGCCTATTTCGCGGCGCTGGCGAAATTCGTCTGCGACGGGCTGAACGCCTGCGGCTATATCTATTGCCCCGGCGACATGATGGCGACCAACCCGAAATGGTGCCAGCCTGTGCGGGTCTGGCGCGAGTATTTCCGTGGCTGGATCGCCAAGCCCGATCCGACGGCACAGATGCTGGCCAGCGTGATGTTCGACCTGCGCCCCATCGGCGGACAGGCCAGCCTTTACAAGGAACTCCAGCATGAGACGCTGGATATGGCGGCCAAGAATTCGATCTTTGTCGCGCATATGGTGTCCAACAGCCTCAAGCATACGCCGCCCCTGGGCCTCTTGCGCGGCTTTGCCACCATCCGCTCGGGCGAGCACAAGAACCATATCGACATGAAGCATAACGGTGTCGTGCCCATCGTCGATCTGGGCCGGGTCTATGCGCTGGTGGGCGAGTTGGAGCCCGCCAATACCCGCGCCCGGCTGGAGGCGGCGGAAAACGCCGGCGTCATCAGCCAATCCGGGGCGCGCGACCTGATCGAGGCCTATGACCTGATCGCCCAAACCCGTCTGGAAAATCAGGCGCGGCTGATCCGTTCGGGCCGCAAGCCGGACAATTTCCTTGCGCCATCCGATCTGTCGGATTTCGAGCGCAGTCATTTGCGCGACGCATTTGTCGTTGTGCGTACCATGCAATCCGCCGTGGGTCAGGCCCGCGGTGCCAGAACCTGAAGACCGGAGCTTGAATGGCCCTTGAACTGATCGCAGCCATCGCCGCAGCCTTTGTCCTTGGCGGTATCGCGCTGATCTTGCGGAAACTTTCGGGCCAGCGGCTGCCCAAGTGGTTTGTTCCGGCATCGGCCGGGCTGGGGCTGATCGGCTTTACCATCTGGTCGGAATATGACTGGTTCGACCGGGTGAGTGCCGAGCTGCCAGAGGGTGTCGAGGTGGTCTGGCTGGCCGAAGAGGGGATGCCGCTGCGTCCTTGGACCTATGTAATGCCGATCACCACCCGCTTTATCGCCATGGATACGCGCAGTGTCGCCGCGCATCCGGCCAACCCGGATTTGCGGATGGCCAAGCTCTTTACCTTTGCCCGCTGGCAGCCGGTGCGCGATGGCCTTGTGGCCGTCGATTGTGCGGGCGGGCGCCATGTCATGATTACCGAAGGGGGCGAATTCAGCCCCGACGGCGCATTGCAGGGGGCGGAATGGACCACATCCGACGCCACCCAAGGATTTCAGGAGGTGGCCTGCCGCGCAGGCTGAGGGAGGTTGTGATGATTGCCGACGGGGGGAGACGGCACCGCGTCCTCGTGGTCGAGGATGAGGATAATATCGCCATTGCGCTGGATTATCTGATGACGCGCGAAGGTTACGAACATGACCGCATCGCCAATGGCGCCGAGGCGATGGAGCGGATCCGCACCACGCACCCGGATCTGGTCTTGCTGGACGTGATGCTGCCCGAGGTTTCGGGATATGAGATCTGTCAGGGCGTGCGGCTCGACCCCGGCCTGTCAGACGTCAAGATTTTGATGATGACGGCGCGTGGCTCGGCCATCGAGCGGCGCAAGGGGCTGGCGCTCGGGGCCGATGGTTTCATCTCGAAACCCTTCGAGCTGCGTGAGTTGCGCGAAGAGGTTCGCCGGCTCTTGGGGAATGCCCCCACTCAATAGACACGTTCGGGGAGAGGCCAGCCATGCTGACCCGGCTTTCGCTGCGCATTCGGATTTTCCTGTTCTTTGCCGCTCTTGCCGCAGGGGCGATTGTCGCGCTGACGGTGGGCCTGAGTCTAGGCTATCGCCGTCTGGGCAGCCCCGAAACGCTTGATGCCTTTGTGCAGGGCGGGGTGGTGGCGGCTTTTGTCATCCTCGGTCTGGTGGCCTGGGTCTGGTATCTGTTTGATATCAACGTGGCCAAACCCATTGATATTCTGGCCGGGGCCCTGCGGGCACGGGCCCATGCCGATGTGACGGGTGAGATGGATGCTGCCATCGCCCGCTATCTGGGCGATCTGGCCCCGGCGGCGACGGCGACGGCGCATTCGCTGGCCGAAACCCGCAATGCTCTGGCCGAGGCGGTGGCGCGTGAGACGACCCGGCTGACGGACGAAAAGGCCCGGCTTGAGGCGCTGCTCTCGGATGTGACGGTCGGAGTGCTGCTCTGTTCGGGTGATCATCTGCTGGCCTTTTACAACGGGCAGGCGGTCGATCTGATCGGCGCCGGGACAGCGGCGCCGGGGCTGGCCCGGCGGTTGTTCGACTATCTGCGCGCCGGCCCGATCCTCTTGGCGCATGAGCGGCTTATCGCGACGGGCGATGCCGATGCGGCCTCGGATCTGCTGTGTACCACGGTCAGCGGTGCGCGCGTGATGTCGGCCCGGATGCGGCTGATGGCGGCTGAGGGCGGGGCGGTGCCGGGCTATGTGCTGACCCTGCGCGATGTGACCGCCGATATGGCCGCCCAGACCCGGCGCGAGGCCCTGCTCGCCGAGGTGGGCGACCGCGTGCCCCGCCCGGCAGCCAATCTCTCGACCATGATCGGGGTGATCCCCGAGGGTGACGCCGCGCCGGGCCGTCTGGATGCGGCGCTGCGCGAAGAGGTCAGCCTTTTGACGCAGGCCGTCACCGAACTGTCGCGGCGCCATGATGAGAGCCGCGACGATGGCTGGCCGATCAGCATGACCCGCGACAGCGATCTGCTTGAGGGTCTGAAGGCGCGGATAGAGGCGCAGGGTCTGGGGGCGGAAACCCGGGGCGCCAGTCTGCTCTTGCGCTGCAATGGCTTTGAAATCATCGCGCTGATGGCGGGGCTGGCCGAAGAGATGGCCGGGGTTGGGCTGGCGCGTCAATTCAGCCTGCGCGTCGAAGAGGATGGCACCGGCGGCCTGATCCGGCTGTGCTGGTCCGGGGCGGCCCTGCCGATGAACCAGTTGTCAAAGTGGCTAGAGGCGCCGCTGGAGCCCGGCCTGTCGGATGTGCCGCGCAAATCGGTGCTGGCGATGCATGCAACCGAAATCTGGCCGGAAACACTGCCCGATGGCGCGCGATGCCTGTGCCTGCCGATCCCGCAGGCCCGCCGTGTGGTGCGCCGCCCGGCGCCGATTGCCCGGGCCGTGGTCTATGACTTTGACCTCTTGTCCAAGGCGCGCAACGACAAGGTGCATGACGCGCGGCTGTCCGACCTGACCTATGTCGTCTTTGACACGGAAACCACCGGTCTTTTGCCCGCGCAGGGCGATGAGATCGTGCAGATCGCCGCCGTGCGTATCGTCAATGGTCGCCGGGTAGAGGGTGAGGTCTTTGATACGCTGGTGAACCCGCGCCGCCCGATTCCGATGTCCTCAACCGAGGTGCATGGGATCACCGAGGCGATGGTGCAGGACGCCCCCTTTGTCGAGGATGTGGCCGCGCGCTTTCACCGCTTTGCCGAAGGGGCGGTGCTGATCGCCCACAACGCCCCCTTTGACATGGAGTTCCTGCGGCGGCTGGAGCCAAAACTGGGGCTGCGATTCGACAACCCGGTGCTGGATACGGTGCTGCTGTCAGCGGTGGTCTACGGGCAGCATGAGGTGCATTCGCTGGACGCGCTGACCCACCGTGTGGGGACCACCCTTCCCGAAGAGGCGCGCCATACGGCCATCTGCGATCCCGTCGCCCTCGCTGACGCCTTCCTCAAGATGATGCCGATGCTGGCGGGGCGGGGGTTGACGTCCTTTGGCGATGTGCTGGGTGAGGTGCGGCGGCATGGCCGCCTGCTGAAAGACTTGAACTAACGGGATTTTCGCGCCGGCCCACCACCTGCCGGCCCTGATCCGCCCTCATCACGGGGCAGAAAACACAAAGGCCGCCCGAGGGCGGCCTTTTGTTGAATTGGTGGAGCCACGGGGAATCGAACCCCGGACCTCTTGAATGCCATTCAAGCGCTCTCCCATCTGAGCTATGACCCCACCGGGGTATCTTGTCGCTTTCGCGCTTCGATGCCGGGTGTTTAGGCGAGGGCGCGGGGGGGTGCAAGAGGGAATTTGCACCTTTTTCGCGCCGCCGCCGATTTCTCAGCTTTCTTCCTCGTCGCCGGCCACATCGGCCAGATCGTCGAGCGAAACGTTGTCATCTGCATCGTCCTCGAGCAGATCATCGTCCAGATCGGAATCATCCGAACCGGTCTCGAGCAGGTCGTCATCGGCCTCCAGATCGTCGACCAGATTGTCTTCGTCCTTGGTCTGGGCGGCGCGGCTGATCACCGAGGCCGTCAGCTTGCGGCGCACGGATTCGATGTCCACGACCTCGCCCGTATAGGGGCTGATGATCGGGGTGCGGTTCAGGTCGTAAAAGCGCTTGCCGGTCGTCGGGCAAACGCGCTTTGTACCCCATTCTTCCTTGGGCATGGTGGTTCCCTTAAGGCTGTGGATCGCAGAGTCGGGGACGCTTGCCACAGCGGCGCCCGGCTGTCAAAGCCTTTTCGGCCCATTGCGGCCAATGTCAACCCGGCTATTCTGAAATCCCATAGCCCGAGCCCCGAATGCCCCTGCTTCCCGGTCACCCCCCCGTCGAGATCACGCTGCGCCGTTCGGCCCGTAGCCGGCGGTTTTCTTTGCGAGTCTCGCGGCTTGACGGGCGGGTGACTCTGTCGATGCCGCTGCGCGCGCGGGAAGCCGAGGCGCTGCGCTTTGCGGCCGAGCAAGAAGGCTGGATTCGCCGGACCTTGGCCGCCATGCCGCAGCAAACGGCGGTCGGGCTGGGCAGTGCCCTGCCGATCGAGGGGCGGCTGGTAACGCTCTGCCCGGGAGAAGGGCGCCGGCTCCGACTCGACGGCGATTCGCTGTTCATCCCGGGCGAGGCGGCACAGGCCGGAGTGCGGGCGCAGGCCTTCCTCAAATTGATGGCACGCGACCGGCTGGCAGGCGCCTGCGATCGCTATGCCGCGCAACTGGGGCGCGGGTATCGCAGCCTGACCCTGCGCGATACCCGCTCGCGTTGGGGGTCTTGCGCGCATGACGGGGCGCTGATGTTTTCCTGGCGGCTGATCATGGCGCGGCCGGCGGTGCTGAATTACGTCGCCGCGCATGAGGTGGCGCATCTGGCCGAGATGAACCATTCCCCGGCCTTCTGGGCCGTCGTCGGGCGGCTCTATCCCGGCTGGCAGCGGCAGCGTGACTGGCTGAGGGGTGAGGGGCAGGCGCTGCATGGCTATCGCTTTGGCCCCCTGGCCGATGCACGGGATTGACCGCATGACCCCCGAGATGATTGGGTAACGCCCATGCCGATTACCCCGCGCCTGACCGATCCGAACGCCGCCGCGCATGAGCGGCTGTACCGCAGCCTGCGCCAGCAGGTGATGCATGGCGAGGTGACGCCCGGCCAGCCGATGACGCTGCGCGGGCTGGCGCGCGATTTCGGCGTTTCGATGACCCCCGCGCGTGAGGCGGTGCGGCGGCTGGTGGCCGAGGGGGCGCTGACCATTTCCTCTTCGGGACGGGTTTCGACGCCAGAACTCAGCCCCGAGCGGATTGAGGAGCTGGCCTCGATCCGGGCGCTGCTGGAACCGGAACTGGCGGCCCGCGCCCTGCCGCGCGCGCATTTCGCGCTGATCGAGCGGCTGGCGGCGATCAATGCCCTGAATGCCGAGGCGGTGTTGCGGCAGGATGCCGTGGCCTATGTGCGCACCAATCTGGAATTTCACCGTACGCTCTATCTGCGGGCGCAGGCGCCGGCGATGCTGGCGATGTGCGAAACCGTCTGGCTGCAACTCGGCCCCACCATGCGCGCGCTTTATTCGCGGCTGCGGCGCAAAGAGCCGCCGCAATATCACCGCACCATTCTGGCGGCCCTGCGGGCGGGGGATGAACCGGGTCTGCGCCTTGCCGTGCGCACCGATGTGACCCAAGGGCTACGCCATCTCGCCGGCTGACAGGCGCCATTGGAAATCCCGACGATTTCTGGCTAGTGTTGCAAAAGTCGAAACAGTTGGATGGCGATGACGCCGATACGCAACGCCTTCTGCCTTCCCGGCACCCGGATCAACCGTCGCACGACGGGCTTTGGCTTTTACGGGCCCGAGGGGCAGGTGCTGGCCAATACCGCGATCCGCACGAGCATCTGGCAGACCGATCCGCCCTCGAACGCGCTGCCGCCGCGCGAAAGCACCCGGTTGTTTGGACCCGCGCTGTTTGCCGGGTCCGTAGACAAGCAGTTCGGCTTCATCCTGCTGAATGCGCTGGGGCGGCTTTGGGCGCTGGAGCATCTGCCGCCTGAGACCACCTTGGTCTATGCCGCCAAACCGCAGGCGCGGCCCCCATCCTTTGCCGTGTTGCCCGCGATCTTGGCCAGTCTGGGCCTGTCGCATCGGATCCTGGTGACGGAAACAGCCATGTCTTTCGATGCGCTCTACACCGCGGAAGAGCGTTTTGGTGAGGTGTTTGACGGGCGGGGACGCCCGGAATTTTATGACTGGCTTGACACCCGCTGGCCCGCCTCGGCGCCCCCCGACCCGGACAACCGGCTTTACGTCACGCGCAGCGGGCTGGGACCGGCCGCGGGTCGCTATGCCTGTGAGGACCATCTTGAGGCGCTGCTGGCCGCCGAGGGCTATCGGATCTTTGCCCCCGAGGCACATTCGATCGCCGAACAGGTCGCTGCCTTTCAGGCGGCCGGGCGCCTGATCTTTGCAGAAGGCTCGGCCCTGCATCTCTTTGCGCTGTTGCGCCGGCCCGGGCAGATTTCCGCGGTGATCCACCGGCGCGAGGCCTTGCCCGAGGTGATGCAGGTGCAGATGGCCGACCGCCCCGGTGCGCCGACACTTGCCATCAATGCGGTCAGTGAACTGTGGTGGCCGCCGCAACGGGGCGACCATCTGGGCCTTTCCGTGCTGGATTTCGACCTTTTGGGGCAGGCCCTGCGCGCGTCAGGGCTGATCGAGGGCGCGGGCTGGCGCGCCCCGGACAAGGCCGCAGAGATGCATTCGCTGCAACTGGGGCTGGCACCCGATGAGAAACTGATGACAGGCGCGGAACGCGCAAAATGGCTCAAGGCTTTGCGGGCGAGGAAAGGGTAGCAGAATGTTCAAACAGGCCAACGGGATGAAATACACCCGCTTCATGCAGGCACTTCACCGCGATTGCCTCTTTGATTGGTATATGGAGGTCGGCTGCCGCACGGGGCGCACCTTTGCGCCGGTTCGGGGCAAGACCATCGCGGTCGATCCGTTCTTTCGGGCTGACACCAATATCATCGGCGTCAAACCCGCGCTGCATGTGTTTCAGCAGACCAGCGACGATTTCTTTGCCAGCGGCTTTCTCAAGGCGATGAAGGCCAGGCTCTCGTTCAGCTTTCTCGACGGGATGCATCTGTTCGAGTTTCTGTTGCGCGACTTTATCGCCACGGAAAAGGCCAGCGACCCGCAGGGGGTGATTGCCCTGCATGATTGCTGCCCCTTTAGCCATGAGATGACCACCCGCGATCTGGAAAATCTGCCGCGTCAGGCCTGGACCGGCGATGTTTGGAAGCTGATCCCGATCCTGGCCGAGCATCGCCCCGACCTGACGGTGACGGTGCTGGATGCAAGCCCCACCGGCCTTGTGCTGGTCTCGGGGTTGAATCCGAAATCGACGGTGCTGGAACGGCGCTATGACGAGATCGTGAAGACCTATACCAACACCAGCCTCGAAGATTTCGGGCTGGAGGCCTTCAATCAACTGTTCGATTACGAGGATACGGCGGCCTTCATGGAGGCCGGCTATCCGCTGTTCAAGGGCGTGTTGCTCGACCCGGGCGCGGCACTGTCCCCCGAAAAGATCACGCCATAAGTGAAAGGGGCCTTTCGGCCCCTTTCTTGTCTCAGCTATGGATCGGGCCGTCACCGCAGGCGAGCGCGGCCTCGCGCACCGCCTCGGAATAGGTCGGGTGGGCGTGGCAGGTCAGCGCCAGATCCTGGGCCGAGGCGCCGAATTCCATGGCGACGCAGACCTCATGGATCAGATCGCCCGCCGCCGGGCCGATGATGTGGCACCCGAGGATGCGGTCGGTTTCCTTGTCGGCCAGCAGCTTGACAAAACCATCGGCCTGAAAGACAGCCTTGGCCCGGCCATTGCCCATGAAGCTGAACTTGCCCACCTTGTAGGCGCGGCCCTGTTCCTTGAGCTGCTCTTCGGTGGCGCCGACGGTGGCGACCTCGGGCGTGGTATAGACGACCCCGGGGATGACGCCGTAATTCACATGGCCATGCTTGCCGGCCATGACCTCGGCCACCGCCATGCCTTCATCCTCGGCCTTATGGGCCAGCATCGGCCCGACAATGGCGTCACCGATGGCATAGATGCCCTTCACGCTGGTCTGCCAATGGGCGTCGGTCTTGACCTGACCGCGCGGCAGCATTTCCACGCCGAGGGCTTCAAGGCCAAGGCCGGCGGTATAGGGTTTGCGGCCCGTGGCGACGAGGACGACCTCAGCCTCCAGGCTATGTTCGCTGTCATTCTTTTTCAGCTTGTAGCTGACCTTGGCGCCGGTCTTGGTCTTTTCCGCGCCCTGAACGGCGGCGCCGAGGACGAACTTAAGACCCTGTTTGGCCAGGATTTTCTGGAAACTCTTGGCCACTTCGGCATCCATGCCGGGGGTGATCGCGTTCAGATATTCGACCACGGTCACTTCGGCGCCAAGGCGGGCGTAGACTGAACCCATTTCCAGCCCGATGACGCCGGCGCCGATCACGACCAAGGATTTCGGCACTTTGGGCAGGGCAAGCGCGCCGGTCGAGGTGACGATCACCTCTTCATCCACCGGCACATTCGGCAGGCTGGCGGGTTCCGAGCCGGTGGCGATGACAATGTTCTTGGCGGTGTGAACCTCATCGCCGACCTTGACCTGACCGGGGGCGGGGATCGAACCCCAGCCCTTCAGCCATGTCACCTTGTTCTTCTTGAACAGGAATTCGATGCCCTTGGTATTGCCGTCGATCACACCTTGCTTGTAGCCCTGCATCTTGGCCCAATCCACAGTGGGATGCGCGCCCATCAGGCCCATCTTCTCAAAATTCTCATGCACTTCGTGAAGCTGGTGCGTGGCGTTCAGCAGCGCCTTTGAGGGAATGCAGCCGACGTTGAGGCAGGTGCCGCCGAGGCTGTCGCGCCCCTCGACACAGGCGGTTTTCAGGCCGAGTTGCGCGCAGCGGATGGCGCAGACATAGCCGCCGGGGCCGCCGCCGATGATGATTACGTCGAAGTCTGCCATGTCGGCCTCCTATTTGGCGAAGGCCGGGGGCATACGCCCGGGGCCTCGAGATATTAACCGATGAAAGGGTCAGATCAGGGCTGCCACGATCATCGTCAGGGTTGCAAAGAAGCCGATGCCCCAGACAGCCGAACGCCAGGGAGCGAGGCCAAGGGCATAGGCGGGAAGGTAGAGGATGCGGGCCGCGAGGTAGATCCAGGCGGCAGTCTGGGTGATGGTGCTGGACTGGTCGCCAAGGGTGACGACCGTGACGGCGAGGGTGAAGAGGATCAGCCCCTCAAAATGGTTGTTCATCGCCCGTTGCAGGCGCCCGGTAAGGGTCGAGAGCGGGCGCGGCGGCGGCACATCGCGGGGCGACGAGGTGTATTTGGTGCCCAGTTCCAGATTGGCCGGGACCGCAAAGAGCGTGTACTGCACGGCTTGCAGCAGGCCAGCGAGGGCGAGAGCGGTGAGTTCGGGGGTCATCGTCATCTACCCGTAACCGGCCAGTACTCTTCAATCTTCCAGAGTTTGCCTCCAGTAGTCTCTCTCACCAACTCGATGACATTCTCGTATTTCTGTTGATCAAATTCTGTCCAATTGGCGTCGCGCAGTTTTCGCCATTCATCGCGACACCTAGGAGCGTTCTTAGCTAAACCCAACAAAAGAAGGCGGTCAATTGGTGGGTGGATAAAGTCGACAGGGGTCGAACCGCCATTCACAATTGTGCTCGACCCAAAATCTGAGAGAAAAAGCGCTTTCAGATAGACGTTTATCAACTTTGCAGATCTTCCATGCGACAGATTGCGGCCTATCGCCTTTATGATGCCTACGCGCCATTCGCGGTGCGCTTCATCGAATTCCTCGGATGAAGCCGGAAGTTGATCGAGGCCGTTTGAAAGTTGCTTTAGGCCCGCATCCGAAAGTGCCATCATGGCATTCTTGACCGTGAGATCCTTACTGCCCCGAGAATAGGCTCGCCCTGCCGCCCAAGCAGCAAAGCGAAACCGATGTTCTTGGGGCGAGTAGTCGGACACCTATCACAGATCCATCAACAGCCGGCGCGGGTCTTCCAGCGCTTCTTTCACGCGGACGAGGAAGGTCACGGCGCCTTTGCCGTCGACGATGCGGTGGTCATAGCTGAGCGCGAGGTACATCATCGGACGGATGACGATCTGGCCGTTCACCACCACCGGGCGGTCCTGAATCTTGTGCATGCCGAGGATGCCCGATTGCGGCGGGTTCAGGATCGGCGAGGACATGAGCGAGCCATAAACGCCGCCATTCGAGATG
>CALLZQ010000416.1 GCA_937858255.1 uncultured Tabrizicola sp. | reverse complement strand
GTGTTCTTTGGCTTTCTGATCGCGACTGCCGTCGCGGTGCCGCTGGGCATCGTCTCGGGCCTGTCGCCGACCGCCAATGCCGCGATCAACCCGCTGGTTCAGGTGTTCAAGCCGGTCTCGCCGCTGGCATGGCTGCCCATCGTGACCATGGTCATCTCTGCCGTCTACGTTGGCGGCGACGGGGCAATGTCCAAGAGCTTTCTGATTTCGGCGGTGACGGTGACGCTCTGCTCGCTCTGGCCGACTCTGATCAATACGGCGCTGGGTGTGGCCTCGATCGACAAGGATCTGGTCAGCGTCAGCCGGTTTCTGAAACTCAGCCCCTGGAAAAAGATCCCCCGCCTGGTGCTGCCCTCGGCCCTGCCGCTGATTTTCACCGGCTTGCGGCTTTCCCTTGGCGTGGGCTGGATGGTGCTGATCGCCGCCGAGATGCTGGCGCAGAACCCCGGTCTTGGCAAATTCGTCTGGGATGAATTCCAGAACGGCTCTTCGGACAGCCTTGCCCGGATCATGGTGGCGGTGCTGACCATCGGCGTCATCGGCTTCCTGTTGGACCGGGTGATGTATGCGCTGCAATCCGCCTTCACCTTCTCGAACAACCGGTGAGCGCCATGGCCATTCTCGAATTCAAGAATGTCTCCAAGGGCTATGGCGAGACGTCTGTTCTGCGCCACCTCGATCTGGCGGTAGAGGACGGTGAGTTTCTGGCGATCCTTGGCTTTTCCGGCTCGGGAAAGACCACGCTGATGAACCTGATGGCCGGGCTGGAACTGCCTGATCAGGGGCAGGTGCTGTTCAAGGGGCAGCCCGTGACCGGGCCGGGGCCAGAGCGCGGGCTGGTGTTCCAGTCCTATGCGCTGATGCCCTGGCTGACAGTGCAGGGAAATATCGCCCTCGCCGTGGATGCCGTGCATGGCGGCAAATCCAAGGCCGAGCGGGCTGAACTGGTGGCGAAATATATCGCCATGGTGGGCCTGTCGCACGCTGTGGACCGCCGCCCGGCGGAGCTTTCCGGCGGGATGCGGCAGCGGGTTGCCGTCGCGCGTGCCCTCGCCATGGCGCCGGAAGTTCTGCTGATGGATGAGCCATTGTCAGCCCTTGACGCCCTGACGCGCGGCAATGTCGCCGCCGAGATTGAGGCGATCTGGGAGGCTGACCGCCGCACCGCCGTGCTGATCACCAATGACGTGGATGAGGCGCTGATTCTGGCCGACCGTATCGCCTGCCTCAATCCCGATGGGACACTGGGCGAGGTGTTCAAGGTAGGTCTGACCCGCCCGCGCGACCGCAACAAGATGGGCGAAAATGCCGCCTACAAGGAACTGCGCGCCGCCATCACCGCCTATCTGATGGATGTGGGCATGGCCGCCAAGGCCGCCGAGACGCGCCGCCTGCCGCAGGTCACGCCGCGCCATGCGATGCCCAAGGCCTATGCCGAGGCCGCCGTCAGCCAGATTGACGAGCGCTATCTGCAATTCTCGCAACTCCACAAGATCTATCCGACCCCCAAGGGGCCGTTGACCGTGGTCGAGGATTTCAACCTGACCCTCAAAAAGGGCGAGTTTGTCAGCCTCATCGGCCATTCCGGCTGTGGGAAATCCACCGTCCTGACCATGACGGCGGGGCTGAATTCGATCTCCAAGGGGGCGATCAAGCTGGACGGCTATCACGTTCAGGGCGCTGACCCGGAACGGGCGGTGGTGTTCCAGTCGCCGAACCTCTTCCCCTGGTTGACCGCCAAGGAAAACGTCTCGATCGGGGTGGACAAGGTGTACCCCAAATCCACCCGGGCCGAGCGGCAAGAGGTGGTGGAGTACTATCTCGAACGCGTCGGCCTTGGCGATGCGATGGCCAAGCCGGCATCCGAGACGCCGAACGGGATGCGGCGGCGCGTTGCTATGGCGGGGGGGCTGGCCCTCCCGCCCAGGCTGTTGGTAGGGGGTGGTGCGGTGGGGGGGGCGGGCGCA
>CALLZQ010000415.1 GCA_937858255.1 uncultured Tabrizicola sp. | reverse complement strand
GCTTCGAACACCAGGCAGGCCCTGGCGGGCCCGGAGTGGGGCGGCTGCGGCCCGCCGATATTCTGGAACGCGGGGTTGACGGCGATGGTGACGGGCATGTTACCCTGAAAACCTCGGTCGCCGATGCGCTGATGTCTGGGGCGCGTCTGCTCGCCCATCACGGCTGGCAGGCCAATGCGCCCTGGCTGGCTGAGGTCAGCGTGCCGGACGAGATGGACTGGGCCAAATCAGGGCTCGAGACGCGGCTGGATGTGACCGAATGGCAGGCGATGGGGGTGCAGGGCAAGGCCGATCTGCCCCCCGGCCCGGCCAGCCTGATCCTGCCGCAGGGGCGCAAGGGGCCGGCCTTTCTGGCCTATGACAATTTCCGCACCCTGTTCGACTGGAACCAGAGTTTTACCTATGTGCTGACCGGCGCCTATTTCGCCACGCGGCTGCAAGGCGCGGCCCCTTATGATGCAGGCAATCCCGAACCGGGGCTGGAGGGCGATCAGATGATGCGGTTACAGGAAAAACTGGCCGCACGGGGCCATGAGGTCGGCAAGATCGACGGCATCCTCGGTGCAGGTACCCGTCAGGCGGTGCAAAAGGAACAGATCCGGCTCGGCCTGCCCGCCGATGCCTGGCCAACAAAGGCGCTGCTCGATGCCCTCTGATCCGGTGACCATGGATGAATTGATGGCGGCGCTGCCCCATGTGCTTGAGGCCCCCAAGGATGGCGCTGTGGTGCGGGAACTGTGCTTTCGTCCCGGCTTCAACCAGCGGCAGTTTCCGCCGCGGCTGCGCCTGACCCGGGCCGAGGGCGTGCCGGGCGAACGCTGGCTGACCGCCCCCTGGTTGCGGCTGGAGGACGGGCGCCCCGATCCGCGCATTCAGGTCTCGATCCTGCCGGCGCGGGTCATGGATCTGGTTTGGCGGGACCGGACAGGCCAGCCCCATCCCGGCGACACGATCGTTGCTGATCTGGACATGAGCCATGAGAACCTGCCGGTGGGCACGCTCTTGCAGGCGGGCACAGCCGTCCTGCGGGTGTCGGATGTCTTCAACGACGGCTGCGTGAAGTGGAAAGTACGCTACGGCGCCGATGCCAAGGCCTGGATTACCCGGCCCGGGCACCCGACGTTGCGGCTGCGCGGCATTCTGTGCTCTGTCGAGCAGGATGGAGAGGTCGCCCTCGGCGACCTGCTGATCAAGCGCGCGCACCCGATCTCTTGAAAAGAGATCGGACAAAATTCTTGTAAGAATTTTGCCGGCCCCCGAAGGGACCGGCATGCCGCGCGCACATTCACGCTGCGGGTGCTGCTGCCATCTGCGCCAGCAGGATTTCATCTTCCTCCATGACTTTCAGCCGCGCCGGACGGGCCTTGCACCGGGCCACCCAATCCTGGATCAGCGGGTCATCCGGGACGGTGTCGAACCAGGCATAGGGAGAATGGATCAGGATATCGGCCGCGGAATATGTCTCTCCCAGAAGCCACGGCCCCTTTTCCAATGCCGCGCGGATGCGCGCCGTCACTTCGGGCAGGCCGCGGAGCGCCTTGGTCATATAGGGATGTGACACCCCCGCCGCGGCAAGAATCCACACGGGTTCCATCACGTTGCCATACCAGAACAGCCAGCTCAGGTAGCTGCCGCGCCGCGGATCGCCCGGCAAGGGGGCCAGACCGGCCTCGGAAAACAACGCCGTCAGATAGAGCATCACCGCCCCGCTTTCGGTAATCAGCGTGCCGTCATGATCCAGCACGGGGACTTTGCGCTCGGGATGCGGATTGGCCGGATCCGGGGCGCCGGTGCCATCCATCCGGGGGATGTCGGTCAGGCGCAGCTTGACCTGATCGCGCACCCCCATCTCTTCGAGCAGGGTAACGATACGGGTCGAGCGCGATTTCTGGGCGTGGAACAGGGTCAGCATCTGGTTCTCCTTTGCGATCTGCGGACAGGGTGTTTATCGTCCAGCGCTACTGACA
>CALLZQ010000414.1 GCA_937858255.1 uncultured Tabrizicola sp. | reverse complement strand
ACCGGCCTTCGGTGCTGGCCTCGGCGCTGAGTACCGGGCGGACCAAGCTGATCGGCCTAGTCTCGAGCAACTTTCACAACCCGATTTTCCTTGAGGTCTTTGACCGCTTTACCAAGGGCTTGCAGGCACGCGCCCTGCGGCCGCTCTTGGTCAACCTGTCGGGTGAGATGACGCTGGATTCGGCGGCTGGGTTGCTGCGGCAGTATTCGGTGGATGGGGTGATCTTGGCCTCATCGACCCTGCCGCCGGATTTTCCGCTGGCCTTTCAGGCTGCGGGGCTGCCGGTCGTCCATTGCTTCGCCCGGTGGAGTGCTGCGCCCGAGGTCGATCTGGTCGGCGTGGACAATCGCGCCTGCGGGCGGCTGGCGGCGCAGACCTTGCTGGCGCGGGGCTATCGGCGCATCGGTTTTCTGGGCGGGCCGCGTGCGGCCACCTCGACCGAAGACCGGCTTGGCGGCTTTGCCGAGGGCTTGGCGGGGACAGGGGCGAAACTGACCACCTCATTCGCGGGCGCCTATAGCTATGCGGCGGGGCGGGAGCAGATGGCACAGCTGATTGCTGGCCCTGCGCCGCTGGCCGAGGCTTATTTCTGCGGCGACGACATCCTGTCGATTGGGGCCATCGCGGCGCTGAGCGAGGCGGGAAAATCGGTGCCGGGCGATGTCGGCATCCTCGGCTTTAACGATATGGAGATGGCGGGCTGGCCCAGCATCGGCCTGACCACCATCCGTCAGCCGGTCGAGGCGATCATCGAGGCGAGTATTGAGCGGGTGGTGGCCCTGACCGAGGGGGCAACCGCCCCGGTGGCCCGCCTGTTCGACTGCCATCTGGTCGAGCGGGGGACGCTGCGCCCCCCGCCCTTGGGTTCCTAGCGGAACATCGGCGGGCGGGCATCGACCCATTCCCCGCCGGCCTTGCCCGAGGCGACCACCGCCGCGACGGCGGCCATCGAGCGCAGACCGTCCTCGGCCTTGGGATATTGATCGGCGACCGGATCGACGGCGCGCCCTTCGGCCCGGGCGCGGATCGCCTCGGCCAGATCGCGGTAGATATTGGCAAAGGCCAGCGGCATCCCTTCGGCATGGCCGACCGTCACCCGGCTGGCGCGATCCGCCTCGGGCGAGAGATTACCCTCACCCCGCTCGATGATTTGCATCCGTCCATTCAAGGGCATGTAGTGCAGTTGGTTCGGCTGTTCCTGCGCCCAACGCAGGCCCCCCGTTTCGCCAAAGACCTGAATCGTCAGGCCATGCATCCGCCCGATGGCCACCGAAGAGGACCAGAGCCGCCCCACCGTGCCGCCCGACATGCGGAAATTCACCATGGCATCGTCCTCAAGCTGCCGCGAGGGCAGGCAAGAGACGATATCGGCCGACAGCCGCTCAACCTCTAGGCCGGTGACATAGCTGGCCATGTGCATCGCGTGAATGCCGCAATCGGCGAATTGTGCGGAAATGCCCGCCTGCGCCGGGTCATAGCGCCAGCGAACGCGGGGGTTGTCGGCATTGGCCGCATCGGCGTGATGGCCATGGGCAAATTCGGCGACGACCAGCCGGATGCGCCCCAGATCACCCCGCGCCACCATCGCCCGCATGTGGCGGACCAGCGCATAGCCGGTATAGCCGTAATTCACCGCCAGAATGCGCCCGGTTTCGCGCGCCAGCGCCACCAGTTCCTCGCCCTCGGCCACGGTCACGGTCATCGGCTTTTCGCACAGGACGTGAAAGCCTTCGCGCAGGAAGGCGCGGGTGATCTCGAAATGGGTGGCATTGGGGGTGGCCACCGTGACCAGATCCACCCGGTCGGGGCGGGCGCGCTCGCCCTCCAGCATTTCGCGCCAATCGCCATAGCTGCGCGAGGGATCAAGACCCAGCCGGCGGCCATAATCGCGCCCCGCCTCGGGCCGGTGATCCAGCGCCCCGGCGACAAAGGAAAATTCGCCGTCGAGTCCCGCACTCAGCCGATGGGCCGGGCCGATCTGGCTGCCTTCGCCGCCGCCAATCATGCCCCAGTTCAGTTTTGCCATCACAGCCCCCTTAGTTGAAACCGATGGATTCAAGATATTCGCGGTTGGCCCGGGCATCCTCGACCGGGCGGACATCCAGCGTCGGGTCGCAATCCTGCTCTACCGTACACCAGCCGTCGAACCCGGCCTCCAGCAGCACCTGCCGCACCGCCGGGAAATCGACATCGCCCTGACCCAGATTGCAGAAGATGCCCTGACCGCAGGCCTCATAGAAACCGGTGCGATTGGCGATGGCGCGGGCCTTGACCTCTGGGTCTATGTCTTTGAAGTGCATATAGGAAATGCGACCGATATGGCGGCGCATGAAGGCAACGGGATCATAACCGGCATAAGAGTGATGGCCGGTGTCAAAGCAGATTTTCAGGATGCTTTCATCCACCTCATCCAACAACCGCTCCAGCTCTGGCTCAAAGTCGATAAAGCCGGCGGCATGGGCGTGGATCGAAACGGTCAGCCCGTAAACCTCGGTTCCCATCTTGGCGACGGTGACAATACGGTTGCGGAAGGCCGCCCATTCGGCGGCATCCATCTGCTCGGCCTCCGCCGCCCGCCCGGCCGTCGGCGCGCGACGCGGAGAGATCGAGTCGATCAGCACCAGATGCCGGGCGCGATGCGAGACCAGCGATTTGCAGGTGCGCATCGCCGCATCCATCACCTCGGCCCAGGCGTCCGGGTCGTGAAAGGGGCGGAACACCACGCCGCCGGTCAGGGTCAGGTCATGGGCGGCCAGCGCCTCGGCCAACTCATCCGGGTCTTCGGGCATAAAGCCGATGGGGCCAAGCTCGATCCCCTTGTAGCCGGCGGCGGCACAGTCTTTCAGCACGCTTTGCCATGTGGGATTGCGCGGGTCTTTGGCGAATTCGACGCCCCAGGAACAGGGGGCATTGCCGATGAGGATGGGCATGATCGGGTCCTTAACCGAGAGAAGAAATGTCGATCCAGCCGCCCCGCGCCGCCGCGGATCGCAGCGCGGCATCGACGACCTGCCAGACGGCCAGACCGTCCGCGAATTCGGGCCAGACCGGACGCCGGCCATGGATCGCGGCCAGAAAGTCGCGGGCCTCGATGATGATCTGATCCTGATAGCCGGTGCCATGGCCCGGTCCCTGGCAAAAGGGCAGATAGTCGGGATGGGCGGGGCCGGTCAGGATCTTGCGAAAGCCGCGCTCGGCCTCGGGCCCTTCGGCGCGATAGAGCCAGAGCGCATTCTGATCCTCTTGATCAAAGCGGATCGCCCCCCGGCTGCCATGGATTTCATAGGCATAGCCCATCTTGCGCCCGGTGGCGACGCGGCTGAAATAGAGATGCCCCATGGCGCCATTGGCGAAACGGCACGAGATCTGGGCGTGGTCGTCATTGGTCACGGCCTCGGGGCCATCGGGGCCGGGGCGATGGCCATGCACCGTCTCGACCATCGCCGAGAGGCCGTCGATCGGCCCTATCAGCGCCAGCGCACAGTTGATCATATGCGGGGCCAGATCGCCCATCGTGCCATTGGCCGTGCCCCGGGTGCGCCAACTGGCGGGCAGCGCGGGGTCTGCCAGAAAATCCTCGGTATGTTCACCGCGAAACCAGGTGATCTGGCCGATAGCGCCCTCGGCAATCAGCTTGCGGGCGAATTGGGTGGCCGGGGTGCGGACATAGTTGAAACCGACCATATTCGGCAGACCCGAGGCGCGGGCCGCCGCCACCATGGCCCGCGCATCGGCCAGCGAGGCTCCCAGCGGTTTTTCGC
>CALLZQ010000413.1 GCA_937858255.1 uncultured Tabrizicola sp. | reverse complement strand
GCGCGCATCGCCTCGAGCAGGTCGCGCGTCTGATAGCCGACGCTTTCCAGCGCCGCCCGGGCCAGTTCCGCCGGACCGGAATTGCGGGTCAGCCCAAAGACGGCCCCTCGGCAATCGGGCCGCCAATAGGGCGCGCCAAGGCCGGTAAACGCGGGGACAAGCACCACACCCTGTGCGGCATCGGCGGCCTCGGCCAGCGGTTGTGTCTCTTTGGCGTCGCGGATGATTTTCAACCCATCCCGCAGCCATTGCACTACGGCGCCGGCAATAAAGATTGAACCTTCAAGGGCATAGGTCGTCTGCCCATTCAGCCGATAGGCAATCGTCGTCAACAGGCGATTGGTCGAGGGGACCATATCCGCCCCGGTGTTGAGCAGCGCGAAACACCCCGTGCCATAGGTCGACTTCATCATGCCGGGGGCGAAACAAGCCTGCCCCACCGTCGCGGCCTGCTGATCGCCCGCCACCCCGAGGATCGGGATCTCGCGCCCGAACAGGTCGGGCCGGGTTACACCGAAATCGGCGGCGCAGTCCTTCACCTCGGGCAAGAGCGACATCGGAATTCCGAAGAGCGCGCAGATATCGGCATCCCATTCATTGCGGGCGATGTTGAACAGCATGGTGCGCGCCGCATTGGTCGCATCGGTGGCGTGAACCTGACCGCCGGTCAGTTTCCAGATCAAAAAGCAATCGACCGTGCCAAAGGCCAGCTCGCCCGCCTCGGCCCGCGCGCGTGCGCCCGGCACGTTGTCGAGCAACCATTTCACCTTGGTCCCCGAGAAATAGGGGTCGAGCAGCAGGCCGGTGCGGGCGGTGATCATCGCCTCATGCCCCGCGGCCTTGAGCGCGGCACAGGTGTCGGCGGTGCGCCGATCCTGCCAGACGATAGCATTATGTATGGGCTGGCCGGTGGCGCGATCCCAGATCAGCGTGGTTTCGCGTTGGTTTGTGATGCCGATGGCGGCGATCTCGGTCGCATCGCCCCCGGCCTTTTCGATGGCGGCACGGGCCGTCGCGGCAGTGGTGGCCCAAAGGTCTGAAGGGTCGTGTTCGACCCAGCCCGGCGCGGGGAAATGCTGCGGGAATTCCTCTTGCGCGACAGAGACCACCCGCAGCGTCTGATCGAAGAGAATCGCGCGGGTCGAGGTGGTGCCCTGGTCGATGGCCAGTATGTGCGTCATGACGGTTTCCTCCCGCCCCGGAGAGTGTCCGGGGCGGGAAAAAAAGTCAATTGAATGGGGTCGTCAAACCGCTGGATAACAAGGAAAAATACACGATTTTTTCCTTGCTTCCCCGCGCCTAGCGCGCTGCCTCGGGAAAGGCCGGAAGCCGGGCGATATGACGGCTGTCATGCTGGATGATCAGGGTGGCGCCGTGCTCTTTTGCGACCGCTTCCAGACGATCCATGGCCACAACGCTCTCAGCCGGATCGACGTTGAAAACCGGTACGGCGCGGTCGGCAAGTTGCTCCTCGAAATGGGTGACATCACCCGACAAAAGCACCGGTCCGGTTTGCGGCAGATTGACCAAAAGGGCGGTTTCCCCGGCGGTGTGGCCGGGCATGGACAGCATCATTACCGAGCCATCGCCGTAAAGATCGTGATCGCCCTCGACCGGGCGCACCTTGCCACCGCCGGTCAGCCAGGGCGCCAGCGTTTCCGGCACGACGGTGCCCTCGAACCAGGCGGGGGCGGGGCTGGCCTGTAGGGCTTGCCAATCTCCGGCGCCGATCACCAGTTCGGCCTGGGCAAAGCTGGCCGCCTGCGCGGTATGGTCGAAATGGATATGGCTGATCCCGACCTGGGTAATATCGGCTGGCGTGACGCCGATCTGGGCCAGTTGCGTCGGCAGATCGACGCTCAATGAGGGGGCCATGACCTCGGGCGACAAGGGCTGGCCGATCAGGGCGGCGGGCAGGCCGGTATCCCACAGCAAAAGGTCAGTGCCATGCCGGATCAGATAGCAACTGTCGGTCAGGGTGCGCTCTTCGGCCGGGCCCGAGGGGTCGCCGGTAAAAAGCCCGATATTGCGGATCAAGATCTCGCCGCAGTCGAGCCGCCAGAGTGCCAGTTCGGTCTGGGCATTCGCGGCGACAGGCAGTGCAAGCGTGGCAAGGACGAAGAGGAGGGAACGGGACATTGCAGTAAAGCCTTTCAATGGATGTGGGCCGGTTGGCCCTGATCGCATCCTTCCTGATCCCGCACGCCGGCCTGCGCCTATGGCGGTCAAAGTTGCGCCCGAAACGCTCAGCCAGCGCTTTCGCCTGGTCCGTTGCGGCCTTAGACTGCCGGCATGACATTGATGCAGACCACGGATATGGGCCTTCGCGCCGAGTTGTTGCGCCTGATGGGCGATTTGCCCGCCATCCCCGGCGGCGGGTTCCGGCGTGAAGGGCCGGGCGCCTTCAGCTATGCCTGCGTTTCGCGCGAAAGGCTGGCCAGCGTTTCAATGCCGCATCCGGTGCTGGGCATCGTCTTGCGTGGCACCAAGGAAATCTGGTTGGGCGACCGGGCGACGGTCTTGCCCGCCGGGTCGGTTTTTGTGGCGCCGCGCGGGGTTTTGCTGGATGTGTTGAACATTCCCGACGAACGCACCGGGGTCTATCATTCGCTGGTGGCCGAGATTGCGGCGCTGCCGCCCGGTGTCGGACCGCTGATGACCGACGACCGGCGCGGGCCGGGTATGACCGGTGATTTTGCCGTGCCGCTGACGGCGGATCTGGTGCATGCGATCTGCAACGCGCGGCATGAACTGACCGACCCTTCGGCCCGGGCCGAGATTTGCCAATATCGTCTGGCCGAGATCCTAATCTTGCTGCGGCATGTGCCTCAGGCCAGTGCGTTGTTCAGTCAAACTTTGGCCGAGAGGGTGGAATGGCTGGTGCGGGGCGATCCCGCGCATGACTGGACGGCGGGCAATCTGGGGCAAAGGCTGGGGATGGCGGGGTCGACCCTGCGACGGCGGCTCTCGCAAGAGGCGACGGCGTTGCGTGAGGTCATCCGGCGGGCAAGGTTGGGGGCGGCGCGCGATGCCCTTTCCGCCGGGGCCGGCGCCGTGGTCGCGGCTGAACTGGCGGGCTATGCCAGTCGGTCGCATTTCGCCCGGCATTTCCGCGCCGAATTTGGCTGCCTGCCCTCGGAATTTCGCAGCGGTTTGCAATCCTGACTGCTGCCGGCCTTGCCAAAAGGCAACGGCCCGCGGGGTGCCGCGGGCCGTTCGGTTTTCGGTTGGCGGCGCAGGGGGCGCCGCCATGTCAGATCAGTTCTGCCAGGACTTGATCAGCTCGTCATAGGAAACGGTTTCGCCCTGCGGCTTTTCGTTTTCCAGCTTGGCCACCGGCGCACCGGGGGCATCGAGCCAGACTTGGGCATCCTGCGGCTCGTTCATCTTCGGGCCGATGTCACCCTGAACGCCGGCACGCTCCAGACGCTCGAGCACCTTTTCCTGCTCTTCGCAGAGAGCGTCCAGCGCCTCTTGCGGGCTCTTGGCACCCGACATGGCGTCGCCGATGTTCTGCCACCAGAGCTGCGCCAGCTTCGGATAGTCCGGCACGTTGGTGCCGGTCGGCGACCACTGCACGCGGGCGGGTGAGCGGTAGAATTCCACCAGACCGCCCAGTTTCGGGGCGCGGTCGGTGAAGCTCTGGTGCTGAAGGGTGGATTCGCGGATGAAGGTCAGGCCGACATGGCTTTTCTTCACG
>CALLZQ010000412.1 GCA_937858255.1 uncultured Tabrizicola sp. | reverse complement strand
TTTCTGATCGACTGCCCGAGCAGGTCAGTTTCGACCGCCGCGAACTGGGGGTGATCTTGGGGCTGTACGGGCGGATGGTGGCCATGGGCGAGTGGCGCGACTACGGAATCGCGGCACTGCGTGATGTGGCTGTCTTTGCCATCTTTCGCCGCACGGCCGAAACCCCGCTGTACCGCATCGAAAAGCGCCCGCGCCTGCGGGCCAAGCAGGGAATGTATGCGGTGCTGGGGGCGGATGGTCAGGTGCTGCGCCGGGGGCATGATCTGGCGCAGGTCTTGCGGGTGCTGGAGCGCAAGCTGATCCGCCCTGTCGGCGATTAGCGGCGGCGATCAGGGGCGGCGCAGGGCACAGGGGCAGAGACCTTCGGTCTGCTCGATCCTGTCTAGGCAGGCCTCTGTCGGCTCATAGGCGACCGACATCGTATGGCCATTGGCGTGGATCAGCCGCGCCGCATCGACCACCAGCGCGACATGCCCTTTCCAGAAGATCAGGTCGCCCCGGCGAAGAGGTGCCGCCTCGGCCAGTGGGGTGCCGATGGTCTGTTGCAGGTCGCTATCCGCCGGCACCTCTTGCCCGCAGGCCGCAAAGGCCAGCTGCACAAGGCCCGAGCAATCCAGCCCCGCATGGCTGTTGCCGCCCCAGAGATAGGGCGTGCCAAGGAATTTTTCCGCCACCGCGACGGGATCACTTTCCCATTCGCCCAAGGGCCGCAGATGCGCGCGGGGAACCCAGCCCAGGGCGGTACGGGCAAAGCTGGCGCCCGCTTCGACCACCGCGACACGCGCCCCCAGGCTGAGTGCCGCCTGCTCGGGTGCCTGCACCTTGGGGCCGGAATAAAGATGGCTGGCAGGTACGCAGAGCCAATGCGTCGGTTTTGCGGCGGGGCCGACAGCCCGGGCCGGCAGCCAGCCGCAATAACGGTCCTTTGCCGCCTGCACGAAAACATGGTCGTGGCGGCGCTCGATGATGGTCACGGCTTCGCCCAGCAAAAGCTGGCGGTCGCGCGCACCGCCGGGGTCGGTACAAAGATCGGCCAGAGGCGCAATCACTGGCCCTGCCTCGCCCGGCACAAAGGTCTCAGCCGGCAGCGTGCCGCGCAGGGTTTCCAGCGCGATCCGGCCGGAAAACGGGGTCAGGCGCCGGTCCATCGTCTATAGCCCCAGAATCATCGGCAAGGCATGCAGGATCGCGCGCGCCGATTGTCCCGTGCCCCCCTTGGGCCGGCCCGGCAGATCGCTCGGCACATGGCCGTAAATGTCGAAATGGGCATAGCGAGAGGTGTTGACGAAACGCCGCAGGAACAGCGCCGCCGTGATCGACCCGGCGAACCCGCCCGAGGGTGCATTGTCCAGATCGGCGATGCCGGGCTCAATCATGCTCTCATAGGGGGCCCAGAACGGCATGCGCCACACCGGATCAAAGCCGGCCAAGGCGCCCGCCTCCAGCGCGGGGACCATCTCGGCATCGTCGCAGTAATAGGGGGCCAGATCCGGCCCCACCGCCACCCGCGCCGCGCCGGTCAGTGTGGCCAGCGAGATCACGGCAGCACTTTCCTCTTCGCAGGCATAGGCCAGCGCATCGGCGAGGATCAGCCGCCCCTCGGCATCGGTATTGTTCACCTCGACCGTCAGGCCCTTGCGGCTGGTCAGGATGTCTCGCGGGCGCATCGCGCTGCCCGAGATGGCATTCTCGACGGCGGGAACCAGCAGACGCAGCCGGATCGGCAGGCCCAGACGCATGATCATCTGCGCCAGCCCCATGGCGGTGGCCGCGCCGCCCATATCCTTTTTCATCAGCAGCATGCCGGTCGCGGGCTTGATGTCCAGCC
>CALLZQ010000411.1 GCA_937858255.1 uncultured Tabrizicola sp. | reverse complement strand
TGTCGATCAAGGCGCGCGAGATCGCGGAAGAGAAAGAGGCCGTCGAGCAGTATGGCTCGTCCGATTCGGGCGCGTCGCTGGGCGATATCCTCGGTGCGGCGCTGAAAGGCGACCGGAACTGATCAAAACCTTCCCTTTCGGGAAGAAAAGGGCCCCGTCATATGGCGGGGCCCTTTTGCCATGCCCCTGATTGCATGCCTTTTCGTTTGTGCGAAGCGCTTGTTATTGCCTATAGTCCTTGCACAAGAACATCGTGGCGGCCGGTCAAGGCATCGACCACAGGGGGGATACGTCGGATGATCCGTTCGGAACTTATCCAGAAAATCGCGGATGAGAATCCGCATCTGACTCAGCGCCATGTCGAGCGGATTGTGAACACCGTCTTCGAGGAGATCATCGAAGCGCTGGCCAATGGCGACCGGGTAGAGCTGCGTGGCTTTGGCGCCTTTTCGGTCAAGGCGCGCGATGCGCGTGTGGGCCGCAACCCGCGCACCGGCGAGGCAGTGCAGGTCGATGACAAGAAGGTGCCCTTCTTCAAGACCGGCAAGCTGTTGCGCGACCGGCTGAACGGGAACGAATAGGCCGCCTTTCGGCTTGCACCCCCGGGCGGGAGGGCCGATAATTTCGGCTAACGTCTGGTTATGGGAGATGGGCCGATGATCCGCATGTTTCGCTATCTGGTTCTGGCGGTGCTGGCCATCGTGCTGGTGACGATTGCGCTGGCCAATCGTGATGCCGTGACGGTGCAGATGTTGCCGGCCAATATCGCGGCCTTTGCCGGTCAGCAGTGGGAAATCACCCTGCCACTCTATGCCGTGATGTTCGGCGGGATCATCGCCGGGATCCTGATCGGCTTTGTCTGGGAATGGGTGCGCGAACATAAGCATCGCGCCGTCGCCTCGTCGCGCACCAAAGAGGTCGCGCGGTTGGAGCGGGAATTGGCGGTGATGCGCGACACCAAGCCTGAGCAGCAGGATGATGTGCTGGCGCTCCTCGACCGGCGCAAGGCGGGCTGATCGGGCATGGCCGATATTCGCGTCAAGATCTGCGGTCTGCGGACCGAGGCGGATGTGGCAGCGGTTGCATCGGCGGGGGCGGCCTATGCCGGCTTTAACTTTTTTCCCAAGTCGCCGCGTTACGCGTCGCCCGAACTCGCACGCGTCTTGGCGCTGAGCGCGCCCGAGGGGCTGTGCAAGGTGGCGCTGGTCGTCGATGCGGATGATGCGACGCTGGATCAGATCGTGGCGACGGTGCCGCTGGATATGTTGCAACTGCATGGCCATGAGAGCCCCGCGCGCGTGGCTGAGGTCAAGGCGCGCTATGGTCTGCCGGTGATGAAGGTGATCGGCGTGGCGGATGAGGCGGACCTTGCGCCCTTGCTCGATTATCAGATCGTTTCGGATCAGATCCTGATCGACGCCAAGGCGCCCAAGGGCGCGGTACTGCCGGGGGGCAACGGGCTGACCTTTGACTGGCGGCTGATGGTGGGGCGCAAGTGGCTGCGGCCGTGGATGCTGGCGGGCGGGGTGACGGCGGGAAACGTCGGGGAGGCGCGCTTTCGGGCGGGGGCGGCGGAGGGCTCGACGTGGACGCGGACGCCGCTGCGGACGCG
>CALLZQ010000410.1 GCA_937858255.1 uncultured Tabrizicola sp. | reverse complement strand
CCGGCGGGGCGGGGGTTTTCCGGGGGGGTTGGCTTCGCCTGGCTCCGGGGGGGGGGCTGGATAGCACCCGACCGCGGAAGACGTGCCCCGAAGACGGGTAGATTTCCCCGCCTGTCCCTGACGTCCCTTGCCGTGATGGCGGCCCTGAACTGGCCCGCCGCCGCGCAGACCGACACGGCAGAGGCCGATACCGGGGCCTATCTTGCGGCGCGCAGTGCCATTTCCGATCATGATTATGACGATGCGGCCTATTGGTTCTCTCGCGCGCTGGTCAGGGATGCCGACAATCCGGTGCTGCTGGAGGGGCTGGTGCTGGCACAGATCGGCACCGGGCAATTCGGCTCGGCGGCCAATGTTGCCGAGCGTCTGACCAAGATCGGCGGACGCTCGATCGCGGCCGATATCGCGCTTTTGGGGCGGGATGCCGGGGCCGAGGATTATGCCGCGCTGCTGGCCGCCCCCGAAGAGCGCGCCATCGGCAATCTGATGGACAAGCTGGTGCGCGCCTGGGCCGAATTCGGCGCGGGCCGTATGTCCGAGGCGGTGACGCTGTTCGACGAGATTGCCGCGACCGAGGGGCTGAAGCCCTTTGGCCTGTACCACAAGGCGCTGGCTCTGGCCGCTGTCGGGGATTTCGAGGCTGCCGATGCCATCCTGTCCGGGCAGGCCGACGGGCCTTTGGTGATCAATCGGCGCGGCGTTATCGCGCATGTGCAGATCCTCAGCCAGCTTGAGCGTTTCGACGATGCGCTGGCCCTGCTCGACCGTTCGTTCGGCACACGGCCCGAGCCACAGGTTGATGCCATGCGGGCCGGGCTGCGGGCTGGCAAGCCGCTGACCTATGATGTGGCCTTGAGCGCGCGTGAGGGGATTGCCGAGGTGTTGTTCACGCTGGCCGCCGCACTGAATGGCGAGGCCGAGCCGGGCTATACCTTGCTCTATGCCCGGGCGGCGATGGCGCTGAATGCCGGCCATGTCGATGCCGTGCTGACGACGGCCGATCTGTTGCAGGCATTGGGGCAACTGGATCTGGCGGCCGAGGTCTATGCCAGCATTCCCGCTGGGGACCCTGCGTTTTACAATGCCGAACTGGGGCGTATCGGCCTGCTTTTCGCGCTGGAACGCAAGGATGAGGGATTTGCTGCGCTGAATGCGCTGGCCGAGCGGTTCCCCGATCTCAGCCTCGTCCATACCAAACTGGGCGATCATCTGCGCCGGGAAGAGCGGTTTGCCGAGGCAGCAGAGGCCTATGGGCGGGCGATTGACCATCTGGGGCCGCCCGAGCCGCGCAACTGGGGCCTGTTCTATGCCCGGGCAATTTCCTATGAGCGCGCGGGCCAGTGGGACAAGGCCGAGCCGGATTTCCGGCGGGCGCTGGAACTTAGCCCCGATCAGGCCGAGGTGCTGAATTACCTTGGCTATAGTTTCGTGGACAAGGGCGAAAATCTGGATGAGGCGCTGGCGCTGATCGAGCGGGCCGTGGCGATCTACCCGGATCAGGGTTATATCATCGACAGTCTCGCCTGGGCTTATTTCCGGCTGGGCCGTTATCAGGATGCGCTGGCACCGATGGAAAAGGCCAGCCTGCTGGAGCCGGTCGACCCCATCGTTACTGACCATCTGGGCGATGTCTATTGGGCGGTCGGGCGAGAGCTTGAGGCGAGGTTCCAATGGCGCCGCGCGCTGTCTTTCGACCCTGAGGAAAAGGACGCCACCCGGATCCGGCGCAAGCTGGAGGTGGGCCTTGACGCGGTGCTGGCCGAAGAGGGGGCGCCGCCGCTGGCGGAGCCGGCCCATGGCAACTGAGCTTGCCCGGGCCAAGGTCAATCTGACACTGCATGTCACCGGCCAGAGGGCGGATGGCTATCATCTGCTCGACAGTCTGGTGGTCTTTGCCGATGTGGGCGATGTCCTGACGGTCGATCCTGCCGGCCCAGCAGGGCTGCACATCAGCGGGCCTTTCGCGGCCGGGCTTGATGCAGGGTCGGAAAATCTGGTGCTGCGCGCGGCGCGGCTGATGGGCTCGGACGCGAGATTTCGTCTGGAAAAGAACCTGCCCATCGCCTCGGGCATCGGCGGGGGATCGGCGGATGCGGCGGCGGCGCTGCGGCTGTTGGCGCGGATGACCGGGCGGGCCCTGCCAAGCCCCCAAAATGTTGCTTCTCTGGGCGCCGATGTGCCGGTTTGCCTTGCCGGGGGGGCCACGCGCATGCGTGGGGTAGGAGAGCGATTGGACCCGGTGCCGCCGCTGCCAGAGGCTTGGCTGGTGCTGGTCAATCCGGGACAGGCGGTGGCCAAGCCCGCCGTCTTTC
>CALLZQ010000409.1 GCA_937858255.1 uncultured Tabrizicola sp. | reverse complement strand
AAGAGGTAGACATGGTAATCGAGGCCGGGCGCCTTGCCACCCGCATGACCCCGGAATTCAACGGCTTTCTGGCCTCTCTCGATGGTAACACCGTTGAGGACCGGATCGCGGCGGGCATCGCCGCGGGCGGGCGGCGGATCGTGCCGGTCGGGCAGTAGCGGATGACAAATGCATTCATCTTCAAGGGGATGATTGCACTTTGCCCGGGGGGGCGTATCTTTTGGGCATGACCCATTCCTTGCGCACCCTTGCCCTGTCCCTGCCGCTGGCTTTGATCCCTGCCGTTGCCCCGGCCGAGGTGCGGGCGGTGCTGGTCGGGGTGGGCGACTACCTCCATCTCGATGCAGATTTGCAAGGCCCGCCGCGCGATGTGGCGCTGATGGCGGAAACCCTGCTGGCGCGGGGCGTGGCGGCGGCGGATGTGACGGCGCTGACCAATTCGGTTGCCCTGCCCGAGGGCGTCAGGACCGGCGCCCCGTTGCGGGCCGAGATCCTGTCGGCGCTGGAGGCGGTGGGCGCGGCGAGTGCTGCGGGTGATACCATCGTCTTTTACTTCTCGGGCCATGGCTCGCAGGCGCCCGATAGCGATGGGGGTGAAGGCGGGGGGTATGCTGAGATCCTCCTCCCCGCCGATGCCGACAAATGGCGCGGCCAGATCGGCGCGGTGGAAAATGCGCTGGTCGATGATGAGCTGGCGGCATGGGCGCGTCCCCTGCTTGCGCGCGGGGTGCGGATTGTCGGGATCGTGGATGCCTGTCATTCGGCCACCGGTTTTCGGGCCGTGGGCGGTCAGGGCGTGGCCCGCTATCTGCCGCCCGAGGAACTGGGCCTGCCCCCCGATCCGGATGACGCGGGTGCGGCGAGGGTGGCCGAGCCGATGGCGGGGGAGTTCGTCTTTCTCTACTCCAGCCAGTCGGATCAGCGATCCTTTGAATACCCGGGTGCCGATGGCCAATGGCATGGCGAGTTTACCCTGCGGCTGGCCGAAGTGTTGCGCGCCGCGCCCGAGGCAAGCTGGGCACAGGTGCTCGCCGCCGTGACCGACCGGATGGCCCAAGGCGCGACCCGCCAACAGCCCGAGGCCGAGGGGCCGCTGCTGGATGCGCCGGTCTTTGGCGAGGGGCAGGCGGCGCCGCGTCTGGCGATTGAGGGCGGCAAGATCGCGGGCGGCTTTCTCGACGGTCTGGCCGTGGGCGCGGAACTGACCCTTTATGCCGAGGCGGCGGGGGGCGATCCCTTGGGCGTCGTGACCGTGACGCGGGCCGAGGCGCGGGTGGCAGAGGCGGGCCCCTGGCCCGCCGGTGCGCTCTGGGCCGAGGTGTCGCAACCCGCGCCGCCGCTGCCGCTGACCCTTGCCGCGCCGTTGCGGGCCGACCCGGCGGATGGGCATGATTATGCCGGCTGGATTGCGGCGCTGCCGCCCTCGCTGGCCCCGCCCGACCTGACCCCGATCCTGACCGAAGGCGTGGTGGCCCTCGCCGGGCCGGATGCGGTGCTGGACCCGGATGGCCCGGGTTCCAGCCCCCGCATCCGGCCCGAACCGGGCGAGACCGAGGCCGAGGCAGTGACGCGGGTGCTGGCGCAGGTCGAGTACGGCCTGCGGCTGAAGAAACTGATGCTGTCGGGTGGTGGCAAGGCCCGCACCCTGACCGCGCGCCCGGTGCTGGAGGTGGCGGTTGAGACCCGCCCCGCCCATCCCATGGGCGAGGCCTGTTCCGATGCCGGGCCCGCCGCTGCGTTCGAGGGGACAGCCCGGCCCTGCGATCAGCTTTGGCTGACGGTCAAGAATACATCGGGCAAGGATCAGGATGTGACGGTCCTCTACCTCGCTGCCGATTACACGGTGCAGGCGATCTGGCCGCCCCGGCGGCTGGCCAACCGGCTGGCCCATGGCGAGAGCCTGCGGAGCGGCCTGCAAATCGCGCCGGACAGCCTGCCCGGTGTGGAAGAGATCTGGGTGGTGGCCGTTGCTGCCACCGAAGACGGCCCGCGCAGCGATCTGACCCTGCTGGCGACGCCGCAGGTGACGCGGGGGGCGGGCGCTGCCCCCGGCAATGCCATGGCTGACTGGATGGACCGTCAGCTTGACCTCGAAGAGCTTGGAACAAGGGGCTTTGCGCCAAAGCCATCGCCGTTTAACCTCATCCGCAAGACGGTGCGTATCGTCCGCGAGGATGGGTGAAAGACCAGTTTTTTGGAACGCCTACGCGATTAGGGAGAATGATATGAAGATTTTGCTTGCAAGCCTGACCCTGCCCTTGCTGGCCGGTGTCGCCGTGGCACAGGACAAGCCCGATTTCGGTGCGGCTGGT
>CALLZQ010000408.1 GCA_937858255.1 uncultured Tabrizicola sp. | reverse complement strand
TCGTCCTCGCCGCGCGCCTTGCGCCGCGCGTTCACCGCCGTGCGCAGGAAGGTCATGTTGCAACACCCGGGATCTCGACCGGATACTGAAACGCCAGAAACAGACCGGCGGCGGCGCGCTCTTCCGGCTCCATCTCCAGAAGTTCTTCGCCGCTCAGGCTGGCCGAACCTTCGGTCACTTCATAGCCATCACGGCCCGCCAGCACATAGGACAAGGTGGATTTGCCAGACCCGTTCGGCCCCATGATCGCGTGAACCTCACCCGCGCCGATGGACAGATCGACCCCTTTCAGGATCGCCTTATCCTCTTCCTCAAGTTTCACATGCAGGTTCTTGATCTCAAGCATCTTTTTGCCTCGTTTACTGGCCGGGGCCATTCATTGCGGTTGCAGGAACCAGCCGATGATCCAGTTCAACCTTTCAGCCGGGATCGCGGTCGGTTCGATGTGGAATTCCGCCATGCGCCCGTGCAGCGCGCGGCGGGGGAAAAGCTCCTCGACGGCGTGATAGCGCGCCCGGTCGAGATAGTCGTCAAACAGCACCCGCACCGGGCGCCGGGCCAGAAAGGCCGTGGCCAACAGGCATGAGGGCCGAAACCGCCCGTCGATCAGCACCACATCGGGGTGCTGGAAATCCGCCCGCTCCCAGACCGACAGCGCATGGCCGGGAAAGCGGCGATAGCCCCGCAGATCGCGCGGCTTGCCCCAATCGCCAGTCGGGCCGATATCGGCATGATGCAGGCGCACCCGATCCGCCCCCGGCTGGCCCGTAAACCAGCGCGCCATACCGGCCAGCCAATCCGGGTCGCTCTCAACCGAAAAAACCGTTTTGCCAAGGTCATAGGCCAAGGCGGTCGATCCGCCCGAGCCATATTCAAGAACCACGTGCGCCGCGCCATAGGCCTCGGCCACCACCTCGGCCTCAGCCGGGGGTAGCGTCAGCACCGGGCGCTGCGGCAGATCAGCCAAGGCGCACCGCCGTGCCGCTGGCCGAAACCATCAGCATCTGGCCGATCACCTCATAGTCGAGATCGACACCCACCACGGCATTCGCCCCAAGGGCGCGGGCCTTTTCCTGCATCTCGGACAGCGCGGTTTCGCGGGCATCGGCCAGCTTGGCCTCATAGGCGCCCGAGCGGCCCCCGATGATATCGGTGACCGAGGCAAAGAGATCGCGCACGATATTGGCGCCCATGATCGCCTCACCTGTCACAATGCCCTTATAATCGGCAATCTGATAGCCTTCGACATTCGGTGTGGTCGTCACAATCATTTGGTCCTCCCCCGGTCCCGGATCATCTTGAGCGTGCCCAGCACAGCAAACATCAGCATCCCAAACATCGCCATCGGCAACAGGATGGTCTCGCGCGGCCAGTCAAACACCAGCGTCATCCCCAGCCCCCAAAGGGCCGTGGCCGCCAGCATCTGAAAAATGACCGCCCGCCAAGTCATCCCACCGACCCTTCTAGGCTGATCGCCACCAAGCTCTGCGCCTCCATGGCGAATTCCATCGGCAGGGCTTGCAGCACCTCTTTGCAAAAACCGGT
>CALLZQ010000407.1 GCA_937858255.1 uncultured Tabrizicola sp. | reverse complement strand
ATCGGACTGCGACATGAGACACCTTCTGAAAATGCGGACCGCCCGCGCGGGGCGGTCCTGGGGAAAACAGAACCGCCCCGCATGGGCGGGGCGAACGATGCATCGGGTTGTCGAGATCGTCAGACGGTCATGAAGTTCAGAGCGTCGGAGCGCGGGGGAGAACATGCTGTTCGAGCCACTCCACTTCGGTGGCGAGCGCTTCCGAGCGTTTCGGAAACGGTCCCAGCGTCGGTCCATCGACGGGCGACAGATCGGCACCGGCCAGATGGGCCCGATGACCGAGCGCCTGCGCGGCCTCTACAAAGCGCTCGTCGGGGCGTGATCCATTTTCTGTCCTCAAATATCCCACGGGGGTCCGGGGGTGTGAAACCCCCGGCCCTCGCTTCATGAAAGTCTCAACCATGCGCATCGCCATGTGGTCCGGCCCCCGCAATCTCTCGACGGCCCTGATGTATGCCTTTGCCGCGCGCGGCGATTGCGCGGTCTGGGACGAGCCGTTTTATGCCGCCTATCTGGCCGCCACGGGCATCGATCATCCGATGGCCGACCAGATCATCGCCGCCGGCGAGACGGACCCCGCCGCCGTCGCGCGGGCCTGCCTTGGCCCCGTGCCACAGGATCAGCCGCTGTTTTACCAAAAGCACATGACGCTGCACATGATCCCCGGCTTTGACCGCAGCTTCATCTCGGGCCTGACCAATGTCTTCCTGATCCGCCATCCGGCCCGCGTGATCGCCAGCTACAGCCGCAAACGCGAAAGCCCGACGCTTCCCGACATTGGCTTTGTCCAGCAGGCAGAACTCTTCGATCAGGTCGCGGACCAGACCGGCGCCCAGCCCCTCGTGATCGACAGCGCCGATATCCGCGCCGATCCGCGCGGCAAACTATCCGCCCTTTGTGCCGCCCTCGGCATCCCCTTTACCGAGGCGATGCTCAACTGGCCTGCCGGGCCAAAGTCCTTTGACGGGGTCTGGGCGCCGCATTGGTATAATGCCGTCCATGCCTCGACCGGGATTGATGAACCCGAGGGGCCCTTGCCCGCGCTCGACCCGGCCGCGCAGGCGTTGGCCGATCAGGCGATGCCCTATTATCAGCGTCTGGCGGCCTTGCGGCTTTAGCCCAGCAGCTTGGCCAGCCCCATGGCAACAGCGGGGTTGCCCGAGAGTTTCAGCTTGCCTGTCGCCATGGCCATCATCGGATTGAGCTTGCCCTTCAACAGGCTGACCAGATTGTCGGTGGACAGGCGCAGCGTGCAGTCAGTGTCACGATCCTCGGTGGAGGCAGTGCCATCGGCCAGCACGATCACCCCATCAGTGCCGCAATCGAATTTCAGGCTGCCGCTAAAGCTCTTGGTTTCCAGAACCTTGCGGATATCGGCGGCGATCTTGTCCAGCATCTGTTCCCCCTGTTGCGGGATCAGACTTGGCATGGCGTTTGCGGTCCAGCAAGCAGGGCGTTGCGTCACTTGGTCGTCGAAAACAAACGGGCAGCCCCGAAAGGCCGCCCGCTGGCTAGTTCTTGTACAATAACCGGGCAGGAAAGGCGCCTCAGCCCTTCTTGGCCACCCGAGCGTTGCGGGTGGCGATCAGTTTCAGCCGCAGCGCATTCAGGCGGATAAAGCCAGCGGCATCCTTCTGATCATAGGCGCCCGCATCCTCTTCAAAGGTGACGTGCTTTTCCGAGTAGAGCGAGTGATCCGACCAGCGCCCAACACAATGGACCGAGCCTTTGTAGAGCTTCAGCCGCACGGTGCCGGTCACGTTTTCCTGGCTCTTGTCGATCAGTGCCTGCAGCATCTCGCGCTCGGGGCTGAACCAGAAGCCGTTGTAGATCAGTTCCGCATAGCGCGGCATCAGGCTGTCTTTCAGATGGCCCGCCCCGGCGTCGAGGGTGATCTGCTCGATCCCGCGATGCGCCTCCAGCAGCAGGGTGCCGCCGGGGGTTTCATAGATCCCGCGCGACTTCATGCCGACGAAACGGTTTTCCACGAAATCCAGCCGGCCAATCCCATGCTTGCCGCCCAGTTCGTTCAGGCGGGTCAGGATGGTGGCGGGGGAAAGCGCCTCGCCATTGATGGCGACTGCATCGCCACGCTCAAAGGTCACTTCGATATATTCGGGCGTATCCGGTGCCTCTTCGGGCGAGACGGTCCGCTGATAGACGTAATCGGGGGCCTCCTCGGCCGGATTCTCCAGTGCCTTACCCTCGGATGAGGTGTGCAGCAGGTTCGCATCGACCGAGAAGGGCGCCTCGCCGCGCTTGTCCT
>CALLZQ010000406.1 GCA_937858255.1 uncultured Tabrizicola sp. | reverse complement strand
GGGCGCGGTGGCCACCTATGCGGTCAAGGTAGACGGGGGCAGCGTGCTGATCGACATTGCCCACATGTCGCGGGGTTAGCGGGCATGACAATCCGGTCCACCTGTCCTTATTGCGGTGTCGGTTGCGGTGTCCTGCTGAACCCGGGTCCGGGCGGCTCGGTCACGGTCAAGGGCGATCCGGCGCATCCGGCGAATTTGGGACGCCTTTGTTCCAAGGGTTCGGCGCTTGGCGAAACCGTTGCCGAGACGGGCCGCCTGCTGGCACCGCGGATCGGGGGGCAGGAAACCGACTGGGATCAGGCGCTTGATCTGGTCGCGGCAAGGTTCACCCGGACGATCCGCGACCACGGCCCGGATTCAGTGGCATTCTATGTCTCGGGCCAGCTTTTGACCGAGGATTATTACGTCGCCAACAAGCTGATGAAGGGCTATATCGGCAGCGCCAATATCGACACGAATTCAAGGCTTTGCATGGCCTCTTCCGTGGCCGGGCACAGGCGGGCCTTTGGCAGCGATACCGTGCCGGGGCAATATGAGGATCTGGAACTGGCCGATCTGGTGGTGCTGGTCGGATCGAACCTCGCCTGGTGTCATCCGGTGCTTTATCAGCGGCTGGCAGCGGCCAAGGCGGCGCGGCCGGCGATGAAGGTGGTGGTGATCGACCCGCGCCGTACGGCGACCTGCGATCTTGCCGATCTGCATCTGCCACTGGCCCCCGGCGCCGATGCGGCGGTTTTCAACGCACTCTTGGCCGAGATTGACCGCCGCGGCGCGACCGACCGCGCCTTCCTGACCCGGGTAGAGGGGGCCGAGGCGGCAATCACCGCGGCACGGGCGCCACAGCCGGTGGCAACCGGATTGGATCAGGGCGATCTTCGGGCCTTCCTCGACTTGTGGATTGCGACGGAAAAGGTGGTCACGGTCTATTCCCAGGGGATCAACCAATCCACCAGCGGCACTGACAAGGTCAATGCCATCCTTAACTGCCATCTGGCCACCGGTCGGATCGGGCGGCCCGGCATGGGGCCGTTCAGTGTCACCGGGCAACCCAATGCGATGGGCGGGCGTGAGGTCGGGGGGCTGGCCAATATGCTCGCCTGTCACCTGAACCTCGAAGATGCTGGTCATCGTCAGGCGGTGCAGGCATTCTGGCACAGCCCGGCGATGGCTGACCGCCCCGGCCTGAAGGCGGTCGATATGTTTCGCGCCGTGGAAGAGGGGCGGATCAAGGCGCTGTGGATCCTGCATACCAACCCTGCGGTCTCAATGCCCGATGCCGACCGGGTGGCCCGCGCCATCGCCGCCTGCGATTTCACTGTGGTCAGCGATGTGACCGACCGCACCGATACGGCCCGGCTGGCGCATGTGCTGTTACCGGCGGCCGGCTGGGGCGAGAAGGATGGGACCGTCACCAATTCCGAACGCCGGATCAGCCGGCAGCGACCATTTCGCGCGCCGCCGGGACTGGCGCGGCCTGACTGGTGGCATCTGGCGCAAGTGGCACGCCGTATGGGCTTTGCCGGGTTCGACTGGCAGGGGCCTGCCGGTATCTATGCGGAATATGCCGCGCTGTCGGGCATTGCCGGGGGGCTGGGCAGCGATTTCGACATCTCGGCCCATGCCGGTATCTCGCAGCCTGACTATGACGCGATGGCGCCCTTTGTCTGGCCGGCTTCGGCGCGGAAAACCGGGGGGCGTTTCTTTGCCGATGGCGCCTTTCACACACCCGATGGCAAGGGACGGATGATCGCGATCACCCCACGGGCGCCGCAACCGCTGATGCCGGAATATCCGTTCCGCCTGAACACCGGGCGCATCCGTGACCAGTGGCACACCATGACGCGAACCGCCCTTGCGCCGCGCCTGAATCAACATCTGGGCGAACCATTTGTCGAGCTGCATCCCGATGACGCGGCGGGTCTTGGCCTTGCCCCCGCCGATCTGGTCGAGGTGACCAGCCCGCAGGGGCGGGGGGTCCTGCGCCTCTTGGTCACGGACAGGGTGGCGCCCGGCCACCCCTTTGCGCCCATGCACTGGACGGGTGAGACCGCCCCTACCGGGCGAGTCGACGCACTTGTGCCGGGGTTGACCGACCCCGTCTCGGGCCAGCCCGAGAGCAAATCCGCCGCCGTTGCGCTGCGCCGCTTTGCCGCCCGCTGGTATGGGTTTGCTGGCGCGCAGCTTCTTGACCTTCTGATAGGTCGCGGGCAACGGTCGCCCCAGCTCGGCCGCGATGGCCGACCCTGAAAACCCATCGGCCAGCATGCGCCGCGCCGTGGCGATCTCGGCCTCGCTCCAGCGCGATCCGGCAACCGGGGCGGTTCGATCGGTGCCGGTGGCCTTGGGGTAGCGGTCGTTGAAGGCGGTCTCGGCCCGCGCCGCCTTGCGTTCGGCCTCACGGCCTGTGGCCTGCGGAGTTCCGGCCGGCGCGGTGGTCCGAGTCCGG
>CALLZQ010000405.1 GCA_937858255.1 uncultured Tabrizicola sp. | reverse complement strand
CCGGCACCGTGCCGTCACTGGCGGTCGTTGTCCGGCGCGGCTAGGGTCAGCCGGAGATCGGCCCGCCTCAGCGCCTCGGCCAATTCTGGCGGGGGCGCGCGTTCTGTCACGATCTCATCCACCGCATCGAAACCCGCGACGCGAATGAACCCGCGCCGCCCGAATTTGCTGGCATCGGTGACGACCACCCGCCGCTCGCCACATGCCAGAACGGCGCGGGCGAATTCGGCCTCATGCAGGTCGAAATCCATGATCCCGCCCGCATCCACCGCCCCGGCCGAGATAATCGCATGCTGCACCGCAAAGGGCCGGATGAAATCCAGCGCCGAGGCCCCCAGCGCCGCCCCGGAATCGCCGCGCAATTCCCCGCCGGCCATGAACACCCGGTTGCCGTTGACCGTGGCCAGCGTGCGGGCGATGTCGGAACTGTTGGTCACGACTGTCAGCCGCCGGTGGCCCAGCAACTCCCGCGCGAGGAAACTGGTCGTGGTGCCGGTGTCGAGCATCAGCGACTCGCCATCGGCAATCCGCTCGGCGGTGGCACGGGCGATCGCCCGCTTGGCGGCGGCATTCTCGCGCATCCGGCGGTCGAAGGGCGCCTCTCCCATCTGACCGGCAAGCCCGACCGCGCCATGGACCCTGACCGCCGCCCCCGCCTCGACCAAGAGGCGAACGTCGCGGCGCACAGTTTCAGCCGAAACGCCCAGTTCCTGCGACAGCGCATTGATCGACAGGGCGCCACGCCCCTCCAGCAGGTTCAGAATCGCGCCGTGGCGTTTGGTGAGCATTTGCCGATCCCATGTGGATATACCCGGAAATATTGACCGATGATTGCCTGAAATTCAATCAAACGGTCACTCAATCCACAGAATTTCCAAATTTTCGTTGACAGCCCCGGGGGCAGAGCGCGTTAATCAGGCAGGAACAGAAGGCGCAGGCGGCCAGGCGCCCAGCGCCCGCACCTCAGGACAAACGGGGCTGCGACCGCGCGCCCCCTTCTCGACAGGGAGATTTCCAATGCGCCTTCTTCGCCTTTCCTTGCCCGCGATGCTGCTGGCCACGACCGCTTTCGCCCAAGATTCCAGCGATCCGATCAAGCTGACGCTGCATGACTGGACCGGGCAATTGATCACCACGCAGTTGATGGGCGAGGTGCTGAAAAAGGGCGGCTATAACGTCGAATATGTGCAGGCCGATTATCTGGCGCAATTCGCGGGGCTGGAAACCGGCGATCTGACCGTGGCGATGGAGATCTGGGAAACCACGGGGCGTGAGGCGATGGATGCCGCCGTGGCAACCGGCGGGGTCGAGGTGCTGGGTCCGACCGGGATGCAGGCCAAGGAAGAATGGTGGTATCCGACCTATATGAAGGAAAAATGCCCCGGTCTTCCGAATTGGGAGGCCCTGAAAGACCCCGCCTGCGCCGAGGCCTTCAGCACAGCCGAAACAGCTCCCAAGGGGCGTTACCTCGGTGGTCCGGTCACTTGGGGCGGCTTTGACGAGGAACGCATCGAGGCGCTGGACCTGCCGTTCGAGGTGATCCACGCCGGCACCGATGCCGCCCTCTTTGCCGAACTGGAATCTGCCTATCAGCGGCAGGCCCCGGTGATGCTCTGGGTCTATGCCCCGCATTGGGCGCCCGCGAAATATGAGGGCGAATGGGTCGAATTCCCGACCTATGACGCCGCCTGCTATACCGACCCGGCCTGGGGCGGCAACCCTGATCTGGCCTATGACTGTGGCAAGCCCTTTGGCGATATCTGGAAGGTCGGCTGGACCGGCATGAAGGACAAGTGGCCCGGCGCCCACAAGGCGGTGCAGGCCTTTACCATCGACAATGCCGAGATGGGCGCGATGATCACCGAGGTCGATCTGAACGGCAAATCCGTCGAGGCGGTGGTGGCCGACTGGATGACCGCCAATGAAGCACGCTGGAGCGGCTGGATCGCCAAGTGATCCGCCTCCAACGCACCCCGGCCGGATGATCCCCTCTCCGGCCGGGGTCCAATCGCTGGCACCCCATGTCCGAACCCAAAGATACCTTGATCTGCCGGAACCTGTGGAAGGTGTTCGGCGCGCGGGCGAGTGAGCAGCTATCGACGCTCGGCCCTGACCCTGCACGGCTGACCGCAGCCGGGCTGGTCCCTGCCGTGCGGGCGGTCGATCTGGCCGTGCGCGAGGGCGAGATCTTTGTCATCATGGGCCTTTCCGGCTCTGGCAAGTCCACGCTGGTGCGGCTGCTCTCACGCCTGATCGAGCCGACGGCGGGCGAGGTCTGGTTCAACGGCCAGAACCTTCTGGCGGCCTCTGAGGCCGAGATGACCCAGATCCGCCGGCACAAGATGGGGATGGTGTTTCAGCATTTCGCCCTGTTGCCGCATCTGACCGTGCTGGAAAACGTCGCCTTCCCGCTAGAGGTTCAGGGGACCGCGCGCGGGCCGCGCGAGGCGCGGGCGGCAGAGATGGTGGCTTTGGTTGGTCTTGCCGGTAGAGAGGGCGCCTATCCCCGGCAGCTATCCGGCGGGCAACAGCAGCGGGTGGGGATTGCCCGCTCACTCGCCGTCGAGCCGGAACTGTGGTTTCTGGACGAGCCGTTCTCGGCGCTCGACCCGCTGATCCGGCGGGAATTGCAGGATGAATTCATCCGCCTGCAATCGCGGCTGAAAAAGACCATCGTCTTTATCACCCATGATTTTGATGAGGCGATCCGTCTGGCCGACCGGATTGCCATCATGAAGGACGGCGCGGTGGTGCAATGCGGCACGCCCGAGGATCTGGTGCTGCACCCGGCCACCGATTACGTCCGCGAATTCACACGGGCGGTGCCCAAGGCCAAGGTGGTTCGCCTCGGCTCGCTGGTGCGGGCGGGTGAGGTGCCGGCGGGTCTGGCGATGCTGCCCACCCGGGCCACCGTGGCCGAGGCGGGACCGGCCTTTCTGGATGGCGCAGCGCTGGTCGGGGTCGAGGAAGATGGTCGCCCCATTG
>CALLZQ010000404.1 GCA_937858255.1 uncultured Tabrizicola sp. | reverse complement strand
GCGTTGATGAAGCTCCGCGCGCAGGCGACGCTCGCCACACGGCCCGACAATCAGCGGCTGGAATTTCTGGGCGACCGGGGGCTGGGCCTCGTGATGGCCGAGGCGATGCTGGCCGCAGACAAGACCGCCACTGAAGGCCAGCTTGCCCCCCGGTTCAATGCGCTGGTGCGCAAGGAAACCTGCGCCGAGGTGGCGCGTGAGATCGGTCTGGGCGAGGTGCTGAAGCTGGGCCGGTCGGAAATGCTGACCGGCGGGCGGCGCAAGGAAACCCTCTTGGGCGACGCGATGGAGGCCCTGATTGCCGCCGTCTACCTCGATGCCGGGTTTGAGGCCGCCAGGGCGCTGGTGCTGCGGCTCTGGGGCGGGCGCGTGGATGAGGCCGAGGCCCGCATCCACAACCCCAAATCGGCGCTGCAAGAGCGGACCCAGGCACTTGGTCTGGGCCTGCCGGTCTATCATGAGGTGGGGCGCTCTGGCCCCGACCACCAACCGGTCTTTACCATCGAGGTGCGGCTGGAAAACGGCCTGTCCGCCCGGGCCGAGGCCCCCGGCAAACGCGCCGCCGAAGCCGCCGCCGCCGAGGCACTGCTGGCGCAGATGGGGAATGACCCCGCCTCCTGACGGTCGTGTCCTTTCGCCACGCCTCTGGCGCCCCGGGGCCCTTTGCGCTATGGCGGGCTGAACAGAAGATGAGGACCTCATGACCGAAGAGACCACCCGCGCCGGCTTTGTTGCCCTGATCGGCGAGCCGAATGCCGGGAAGTCCACCCTCCTGAACCGCATGGTTGGGGCCAAGGTCTCGATCGTGACGCATAAGGTGCAGACCACCCGCGCCCGCATTCGCGGCGTGGCGATGGAGGGGCAGAGCCAGATCGTCTTTGTCGATACGCCCGGCCTCTTTCGTCCGCGCCGGCGGCTGGACCGCGCCATGGTCAAGGCAGCCTGGGGCGGGGCGGCCGATGCCGATATCGTCGTTCTGTTGATCGAGGCGCATCGCGGCCTGACCGAGGGCGTGCAGGCCATCATCGACCGCATCGCCGAGGAAATGCCCAAGGGCAAGCCGGTGGCCCTTGCCATCAACAAGATCGACCGGGTCAAGGCCGAGGTGCTGCTGGCGCTGACGCAAAAGATGAATGAGGCCTTCCCCTTCGTGAAGACCTTCCTGATCTCTGCCGAGCGGGGGCATGGGGTAGGCGATCTGCGCGAATGGCTGGCGGCCGAACTGCCCGAGGGGCCGTGGTACTACCCCGAGGATCAGATTGCCGATCTGCCGATGCGGATGATTGCGGCGGAAATGACCCGTGAAAAGCTGACCCTGCGCCTGCACGAAGAGTTGCCCTATCAACTGACCGTCGAGACCGAGAAATGGGAGGACCGCCCCGACGGCTCCACCCGCATCGACCAGATCGTCTATGTCGCGCGTGAGGGGCACAAGGGCATCGTGCTGGGCCACAAGGGGGAGACGATCAAGCAGATCGGGCAGGCCGCCCGGGGTGAAATCGCCACCTTCCTCGACCGCCCGGTGCATCTGTTCCTGACCGTCAAGGTGCGCGAAAACTGGCTGGATGAGGCCGAGCGCTATACCGAGATGGGCCTCGATTTCAAGGATGGCGACGCCTGATCTGGCCTAGCGCGGGCGCTGCGCCTGCCCGGCGCGGGCCATGCGATAGCGGAACCGCGCCACCAGATGCCAGAGGATGCCAGCCCCGGCCAGCGCACCGCCGGCGATGACCACCTTCATCCCATAGGGAATGTCGAACAGCCCCAGCGCGGTCAGGACCGAGGGCACCAGCCCGATCAGGATCAGGATCAGCGCCCCCTTGGGCATCACATAGCGATTGGTCATGAAATCGGGTTCCTCTAGAAATGCCATGGCAGCGGCGCCCATGCTAAAGTCCCGCTGCCCCCGCTCAAGGGAAAATTGCCGTCATGTCGCTAACCACCCGTTTTTGGATCGACGCCTATCTGACCCGCCTGCGGCTGGCCGATCTGCCGGCCTATGTGCTGGCCCATGGCGATGACACCGCCGGGGCGGTACTGGTCAAGGTGGCGACACTCGACGGGCGGGCGCGGCTCTGGCAGCGCAGCTTTGATCTGATGTCCGGCGCCCGCGCCTGGGTGGTGCTGGCCGAGGGAGAGGAGGCGGGTGTGGATGCAGCGATTGCCCGCCAACGCGGTTTTGACCGCGATTGCTGGGTGATCGAGGTTGAGGACCGGCAGGGCCGCAGCCTTCTGGACCAGCCGGGGCTGGAGAGCTAGCGCGCGGGCAGCTTGCGCGCGGCTGCCCAGAGGATCAGGCCAAAGGCGGCAAAGACCACCACCAGCCCGGCAATGTTGATCGCGATCTGCATCCCGCCAAAGCGCCCGATGTCGAGGAAGAAATAGGGATAGCGCCCCTCAAACCCGCCGCGGATCAGCGCATAGACGCAATAGGCCACCGGCCAGAGCAGCCACGGCAGCACGGCGCGCACCGGCAGGCGGCGCGGGCCGAAACCGCCCCACCACAGTACCATCGCGACGGGCACAAGGGCGTGCATCAGGAAATCGGTGACCCAGTTCCATCCCGTCAGCGGCACCTCGGGGCGCAGAAGCAACTGATAGACCAGTCCGACCATGGCGATGTTCAGCGTGATCGTGCCCAGCCAGACCGGGCCGGTCCGGCGTCCCGTCGCCTCGGCCGCCATGACGCCTGCCACCATCAGATTGGTCAGGATGGTGAAATAGCGCGCCAGATCCCAGGCCCTCGCGCCCCAGGGGGCAAGGTCGGGCTTGCTGCCGTTCAGGACAAACTGCCCCCAGAGGCCGGAAAGGGCGGCAGGGGCGCTGATCGGGGCGGTGAGGCGGCGCATATCCATCCGCCGATCTGGCACCAAGGCGGGGCGGCTTGCAACTGCTCCCTTGCGTCACACCCGCCGCCGTCGCATCGTCCGGCGCATGGATTGGCGGGACGAGGGCCTGCTCCTCTCTGCGCGCCCGCACGGAGAGGGCGCGGCGATCATCGAGGTGTTCACGGCCGCGCATGGGCGGCATCTGGGGGTCGTCCGTGGCGGCGCCTCGCGCCGGCTGGCGCCGATCCTGCAACCGGGCGCGCAACTGGCCGTCACTTGGCGCGCGCGGCTGGAGGGGCATCTGGGCGCCTTTACCGTCGAACCGGTCCGCAGCCGCGCCGCCGTGCTGGACGACCCGCTGGCGCTAAGCGGGCTGGGCGCCATCTGCGCGCTCTTGCATCTGACCTTGCCCGAACGTGATCCGCACCCAGCACTCTACGCCCGCACCACCGCGCTGGCCGATGCCTTGGTTGCGGGGGGGGAGGGGTGGCTGGGCCTCTACCTGCGGTGGGAGTTGTCGCTGCTCGACGAGATCGGCTTTGGCCTTGATCTGGGGTCCTGCGCGGTGACGGGCGCCCGCGACGGGTTGGCCTATGTCAGCCCCCGCAGCGGGCGGGCGGTCAGCGCGGCAGGGGCGGGGGATTGGGCGCCGCGGCTCTTGCCCCTGCCGCCTGTGCTGATGGGCCAAGGGCCGGTCAGCCGCGTCGAGGCGGTGCAGGCCCTTACCCTGACCGGCCATTTCCTGACCCGCGCGCTGGAGGGCCGCCAACCCGCCGCCCCGCTGCCCGAGGGGCGGGCGCGGCTGATCGCGCGCCTGATGCGCAACTAATCATCTGGCGCAAACCCTTCATTCGCGACGGATTTTGTCGCGCTTGGCTCAGACGCCCCGGACCAGCGGGCGCAGACATGGGCCATGGCCACGAAATACATTCCCATCTTCCTCAAGCACTCGCCCACCCCCCGCATGCAGAATTTTGCGCTGCTGGCGGGGATCGAGGCCTCAGTCCGGGGCACGCTGATCACCGCGATGCCGCTGACTATTTACGACGCGTTGGGCAGTGCCGAGGCGACCTCATCGGCCTATTTCGCCGCGGGCCTCGTCTCGCTGATCTGGGGGCTGTTTGTGCCATGGGGCACCCGGTTTATCCCGCGCCGCTGGATGTACACGCTGGGCTGCTGCCTGTATCTGGCCGGGCTGGCGCTGGGCGGCTTTGGGCAGGGATGGGTGCTGGCCGTCGCGTTGTGCTTCCTCGCCATGGCGACGGCGGCGACCTTTGTCTGCCTCAAGGCCTATATCCTCGACGATATCGACCGCGCGAACCTCGGGTGTAGCCGGTCGCGGCAAATGGTGTTTGCCGCCGGGCCATGGGCCATCGGGCCGGTCTTTGGCGTCTGGCTGCGGTCGGTCTGGGCACCCTTGCCCTTTGTCGTCGCGGGGGCTTTTGCGCTGACGCTCCTGATCGTGTTCTGGGTGCTGCGGCTGGGCAATGGCAAGCAGATCGCGCGGGCCAAAGGGCCGGCGGCCAACCCGCTGGCCTTTGTCGGGCGGTTTCTGCACCAGCCACGGCTGATCGCAGGCTGGCTCTTCGCCGTCATCCGCTCCTGCGGGTGGTGGGTCTATGTCGTTTACCTGCCGATCTTTTGCGTCGAGGCGGGGCTGGGGGACAAGGGGGGCGGGACCGCCCTTTCGGCGGCGAACTCGCTCCTCTTCATCTCGCCCTTGATCCTGCGGGCCGCGCGCCGCGCCGGGGTGCGCGCGTCCGTCCGCACCGCCTTTGCCGCCTGCGCCACGGCCTTTCTGGTGGCGGCGCTGGTCTCTCACTGGCCCTGGGGCAGCGTCATCGCCTGCATGGCGGCCTCGGTCCTGCTGGTGACGCTGGATGTGGTGGGCGGGCTGCCCTTCCTTATGGCCGTCAAGCCGAGCGAACGGACCGAGATGTCGGCGGTCTATTCCAGCTTCCGCGATGTCTCGGGCATCCTGACTCCCGGCGCGGCATGGCTGGTGCTGCTGGTGGCGCCGCTGCCGGGGATCTTTGTCGCGGCCAGCGCGGCGATGGCCGGGTGCTGGTGGATTGCGGGGCATCTGCATCCGCGCCTCGGCACGCCGCGCCCCTCGCGCGGGGGCCTGCCTGCGGCACAGCGCGCGCAAGCGGCACATTGACGGCGGCGGGCCGATCTGGTCCAACACCGGCCAACCTGTCCCCGTGCCGGAGCCCGTGCCATGACCGCCTACCGCATTGTCCTGTCCAGCGACCACGCCGCCATTCCCCTGCGCCAAGCCATCGCCGCCCATCTGTCGGCCAAGGGGCACAGCGTGGAGGACATCGGCCCGACCACGCCGGAAAGCACCCCCTATCCCAAGCATGGTGAGGCAGCCGCCCGCACCGTGGCGGGTGGAGAGGCGGATC
>CALLZQ010000403.1 GCA_937858255.1 uncultured Tabrizicola sp. | reverse complement strand
ATGCCGGTGATCTTCCTGACCTCGAAGGACGATGAGATCGACGAGGTGCTGGGGCTGCGGATGGGCGCGGACGATTATGTGAAAAAGCCCTTTAGCCAGCGGCTGCTGGTCGAGCGTATCCGCGCGCTGTTGCGCCGTCAGGACGCGATCTCTTCGGGCGAGGTTGCGGTGGCAGAAGAGACCAAGATCATGGAGCGCGGCCATCTGCGGATGGATCCGCTGCGCCATTCGGTGACGTGGAAGGGCAAGGATGTCTCGCTGACCGTGACCGAGTTCATGCTGTTGCAGGCGCTGGCACAGCGTCCCGGTTTTGTCAAAAGCCGCGACCAGCTGATGGATGTGGCCTATGACGATCAGGTCTATGTCGATGACCGCACGATCGACAGCCATATCAAGCGGCTGCGCAAGAAGATGCGCTCGGTCGATGATGATTTCACCGCCATCGAGACGCTCTATGGCATCGGCTATCGCTATAACGAGACATGACCGCTGTGCCGCAGATCGGTCGCGATGACCGCCGGTCCGCCGAGAGCGGAACCGTCCTCTTGGGCGAGGATTGGGTGTCGCCGGACAAAGAGACCGATGAGGGGCTGCGCGCCTATCGCGGGCGGCGGGGGATCGTTTCGCTGAAACGCTCGCCGCTGGCGCGCAAGATCATCGTGTTCAACCTGATGGCACTGGTGGTGCTGGTGTCGGGGGTGCTGTTCCTGAACCCGTTCCGCGACTCGCTGGTGACGCAGCGCGAAAAGGGTTTTGTGACCGAGGCACGGCTGATTGCCGAAGTGGTCGAGGCGCATTTGCCCGCCACGGGCGTGACTGATCTGGCGCAGGCTGCCGATCTGTCGGGGGTCGGGATCAGCGCCGGCGCGCGGGCCATCGTCATGGATGCTTCGGGCCGGATTGTCGGCGAGGCTGCGGGGGCGCCGCGTGATACAGCGGGCGACAGCCGCTCGACTCTGATCACCGGTTTTCTGAATGCGGTCTGGGACTGGACCTCGCGCCTCTTGGCGGGGGAGCCGGCACCCGGTCGCGATCTTGACGCGGAAAGCCTCGCCCGGGCGCTGTTCGACCGTGCGGTGAAGGGCGAGACGACGATCACCCTTGGCACCGGCCCGGCCGGCGGCGCGGTATTTTCGGTGGCCACCCCGGTTGAGCGTGACGGCCTCGTGCTGGGGGTTGTGGCCCTTGTCAGCGCCGAGGGCGATATCGACGCCCTTGTGCGCAACGAGCGCGAACAGATCCTGCAAATGTTCATCCTCGCGCTGCTGGTCTCGATCGGCCTCAGCCTTGTGCTGGCCTCGACCATCGCCAATCCGCTGTCAGATCTGGCGGCGGCGGCAGAGGCGGGCGACCCTGAGCCCGGGCGCCAAAATCAAGCCCGGGGGGGGCGGGACCCCCGCCCGGGCCCCCCGCCCGCTGGAAACGGTGGGCGTTTCGGGGCCCC
>CALLZQ010000402.1 GCA_937858255.1 uncultured Tabrizicola sp. | reverse complement strand
ATGACTATGTGAGGGCCTTGGCCTGGCGCGGCGCGGGTGAGGATATGGGCGTTGCCTCCAAGCGCAACCCGATCCGCATGGCGGTCGCGGCCTGGACCTGGGGCAATTACTACGGTGACGCCAAGTTCAAGGGGGCGAAGCTGGACATCGCCAAGTGGCGCCGCCCCGATCCGGCGACGATCCCCCATGCGGCCAAGGCGGCAGGCCTGTACATGATCTGCACCATGTCGAAACATGCGGCCGAGGCCAAGGGTTGCTCGGATGCGATGATGTTCGACTACCGCGGTTATGTGGCAGAGGCGACCGGCGCCAATATCTTCTTCGTCAAGGGTGGCGAGGTCTATACGCCGATCCCCGATGCGATCCTGAACGGCATCACCCGCCAGACCGTGATCGGCATGCTGCAAAGCTGGGGCGTGAAGGTCAACGAAGTGCGGATCAAGCCCGAGGATCTGGAGGGCTTTGAGCAGTGCTGGCTGACCGGCACCGCTGCCGAGGTCACCCCGGTAGGCCAGATCGGGGACTATACCTTTGAAGTCGGTGAACTGACCCGAAAGGTCTCGACCGAATACGAAAAGTTGGTCCGGGCCTGACCCCGGCACAAGGCAACAAAGGCGCCCCGCGGGGCGCCTTTTGATTCAGGCCAGTTGACTCAGGCCAGCTTGCCGCGCGCGATGCGCAGGAATTGGGTCATCCGTGATCCTATTGGCGCCGCGTGGCGCGTAGGGAAAGTCTCACGCGGGTTGCGCGACAGGCGCAGGAATTGCGCGGTGCGGCTGCCGGTCGAGGGGCTGCGTTTGTCGGCCAGATGGCGGCCTTCGGCGGGACGGTGCATGGAAACCTCCTTCCGTTACGGGAGAGGATCATACACCGCTTTGCCGGTTTCACCAAATGCCAGCGGCCAATTCCTGCCAGCCGGATCAGGCGAGTTCGGTGACGACCTCGATTTTGCCCTTGGTCGCGTTGGAATAGGGGCAGATGAAATGGCCGCGCTCGACGATCTTTTCGGCGGTGGCGCGCTCGACCCCCGGCAGGGAAACCACCAGTCGCACCTTGAGGCCAAAGCCGCCATCGCTGCGCGGGCCGATGCCGACATGGGCATTCACGGTTGCCTCATCCGGTACCGTGCCCAGCTTTTCGCTGCTGGCGGCAAAACGCATCGCGCCGAGGTAGCAGGCCGCATAGCCGATAGCGAACAGCTCTTCGGGGTTATGGCCGGCACCCGAGCCGCCGAGTTCCTTGGGGCTGGTCATGGTCACGGTCAGCTTGCCATCGGCCAGTTTGGCAAGGCCATTGCGGCCACCGCCAGTGGCCAGACCCTCGGTCCAGTATTTCGCATCAACAGTCATGGTTAAATCCTTTCGCGCTCGATTTAATCGCTTACGATACAATAACGAGCTTAAGGCGAGAGTCAACCGCTTGCGAATGAATCGTGCGCGATTTATTCTGATGCCATGACCATGACCCCGCCAGAGATGATCTGCTTTGCGCTCTATTCGGCAACGCACGCCATGCAGCAGGCTTACAAGCCGCTCTTGGATGACATCGGCCTGACCTATCCGCAGTATCTGGTGATGCTGACGCTCTGGGGTAGCGATGGGATGACGGTCGGAGAGATCGGGCGGCAGGTGCATCTGGAATCGAACACGCTGACGCCCTTGCTCAAGCGGCTGGAGGCGCAGGGGCTGGTTGCGCGCCGCCGCGACACCGGGGACGAGCGTCAGGTCAGGATTGACCTGACCGAAGCCGGGCGCGATCTGTGCCCCCGCGCCGCGCATATCCCGGCCTGTATTCTGGAGAAAACCGGGATGGAACTGGCGGCGCTGACCCGGTTGCGCGATGAGGTCATGGCGCTGCGTGACCGGCTGCGCGCAGGCGGCTGAGGGCCCAGCGGGCGGCCGCGGCCACCGTCTCATCGGCATCTGCGGTCAACGCGCCGGCCACCTGCATCAGCGCCGGCTGACCGGAATTGCCGATGGCATAGAGCACATTGCGGACAAAGCGGTTACGCCCGATACGCTTGATCGGGCTGCCGGCAAATCGGGCGCGAAAGGCCGCATCGTCCAGCGCCGCCAGTTCCGCCAAGGGCGGTGCGCCATGGCGCGGGGCATAACCGATCTCACGCGCCGCCTGCGCGAATTTGTTCCAGGGGCAGATGGCCAGACAGTCGTCGCAGCCATAAATCCGGTTGCCCATCAGGGGCCGCAAATCCTCGGGCACCGGGCCTGCGTGTTCGATGGTCAGATAAGAGATGCAGCGCCGGGCATCGAGTTGATAGGGCGCGGGAAAAGCCTGCGTCGGGCAGATCGTCAGGCAGGCCGTGCAACTGCCGCAATGGCTGACCTCGGGCGTATCGGGGGCCAGTTCGGCGGTGGTAAAGATCGCGCCAAGGAAAAACCAGTTCCCCAGATCGCGCGACAACAGGTTGGTATGCTTGCCCTGCCAGCCCAGCCCCGCCGCCTGTGCCAAGGGCTTTTCCATCACCGGGGCGGTATCGACGAAAACTTTGATCTCGCAGGGATGCTGGTCGATCAGCCAACGGCCAAGGCGTTTGAGTCGCCGCTTGACCAGATCATGATAATCCTTGCCCTGCGCATAGACCGAGATCACCCCCCGTTCAGTCTGTTCCAGCAGCGGCAGAGGGTTTTCCTCGGGCGTATAGCTTTCGGCCAGCATGATGACACTGCGCGCCTCGGGCCAGAGGGCCGCCGGGTTGCCGCGCCAGTGGCTGCGCTCGGCCATCCAGCCCATCTGGCCCTGCCGCCCCTCGGCCAGAAACGCCGCCAGCCGCCCGGCCGCGGCCGGGATCGCCTCGGGCGTGGTGATCCGCATGGCGGAAAACCCCTCGGCCAGGGCGCGGTCATGCAGGCGGGATTTCAGCGTCTCAGTCATGCGCCCGACCCTACTTCAGCGCTGCGTCAACGGAAATCCCTTCATTCCAGCAGCGCTTTGACCTAAACGGGCTGGGAAAATGGAGATCGCGATGAGCTACAACACCTTTGGCCATATGTTCCGCGTCACCACCTGGGGTGAGAGCCACGGGCCGGCCATCGGTTGCACCGTGGACGGCTGCCCGCCGGGCATCGCGCTTTCAGAGGCCGATCTGCAACCCTGGCTTGACCGGCGCAAGCCCGGCACCTCAAAATTCACCACCCAGCGGAAAGAACCGGATGAGGTGCGCATCCTCTCGGGCGTGTTTGAGGGGCGGACGACCGGCACCTCGATCCAGTTGATGATCGAGAATACCGACCAGCGGTCCAAGGATTACGGCGATATCGCCCAGAGCTTTCGCCCCGGGCATGCCGACATCACCTATCACCAGAAATACGGGCTGCGCGATTATCGCGGTGGCGGTCGCTCCAGCGCGCGGGAAACGGCGGCGCGGGTGGCGGCGGGCGGAGTCGCACGGGCGGCGTTGCGGGCGCTGGTGCCGGGGCTGACGATTTCGGGCTATATGGTGCAGATCGGGACGCAAGGCATCGACCGCAGCCGCTTTGACGCGGCCGAGATCGAACGCAATCCCTTCTGGTGCCCCGATCCCGTGGCGGCGGCGGACTGGGCCAGCTATCTGGATCAGATCCGGCTGAACCATAACTCGGTCGGTGGCGTGATCGAGGTGGTGGCCGAGGGCGTACCCCCGGGCCTTGGTGCGCCGATCTATGCCAAACTCGACAGCGATCTGGCGTCGGCGATGATGACGATCAATGCCGTCAAGGCGGTCGAGATTGGCGATGGTATGGCGGCGGCGGCGCTGACCGGGGTCGACAACGCCGATGAGATCCGCATGGGGCCGCATGGGCCGGAATATCTGTCAAACCATGCGGGTGGCATTCTGGGCGGCATCTCGACCGGGCAGCCGGTGATTTGCCGCTTTGCCGTCAAGCCGACCTCCTCCATCCTCACCCCGCGCAAAACGGTGAACCAGTCGGGCGCCGAGATCGAGCTGATCACCAAGGGCCGTCATGACCCCTGCGTGGGCATCCGCGCCGTGCCGGTGGCCGAGGCGATGATGGCCTGCGTGCTGCTGGATCACTTGTTGCTGGACCGCGGCCAGACCGGCGGCCTGCGGGGGCGGATAGGCTAGGCCCGCGCCCGTTCGCGCTGCACGATCAGGATCCCGGCCATGGCGATGACAACGCCGATCAGGTCGGTCGGCCCGACCGCCTCGCCCAGCAGGGCGGCGGCAATGGCCACGCCAAAGGCCGGATTCAGGAAGTGAAAGGTTGCGGCGCGGACGGCACCGATCTGGCGCACCAGTGAAAACCAGATCAACGTCGCCGCCAGCCCGGGGACAAAGCACTGGTAAAGGAAGGCCGCGATCCAGCGGGGGGAGAGGGTCAGGTGCGGCACCTCGATCACAGCCGAGGTCACCGCCAGCGTCACCGCCCCGACCAGCATCTGCAAGCCGACCACCATCAGCAGATTGCCCGCGCCCGAGGCGCCCTTGACTGTCAGCGTTGCGATGGCAAGGGCCAGTGCCCCCAGCACGCAAAGGGCAATCCCCAGCGGATCAGCGCCGCCCGACAGCCGGCTGCCCATGATCAGCGCGACGCCCGCCATCCCGGTCACCAGCCCAAGGACGCCCAAGGCCGAGGTCCGCTGCCCCATGAAGGCCCAGCCCAGCCCCGCCACCATCAGCGGCATGGATGAGGCGATGATCGCGGCCAGCGATCCCTCAATCCACTGCATAGCGACGAAATTCAGGCCCAGATAAAGCGCGTTCTGGCACAAGCCAAAGACCACGACGGCCCGCGCCTGCGCCCCGCGCCAGCCACCCGGCAGGCGCCAGGTTTGGCCCATCAGCCGTGCCGCGGTGATGGCGACGATTCCGGTCAGGGCAAAGCGCGCGGCCAGCGACATCAGCGGCGCCGCATCGGCGACGATGATCCGCGCCGTCGCAAAGGCCGAGGACCACATCAACGCAAAGGCCAGGCCAAGCAGCAATGATTTCAGAGCCATCGGCACCCTTTGCAACAATACGGCCTAAAAGCAAAAAGGTCGCCGTTTGGGCGACCTTTCCAGAAAGATTGCGGCGCTGCAAGGGCAGCACAGGCAACAGGATCAGGCGTTGACGCTGTCCTTCAGGGCCTTGGCAATCGAGAACTTCACTTGCTTGTCGGCAGGCTTGGTCATGGTTTCGCCGGTCGCGGGGTTGCGGACCTGACGCTCGGGGCGGGCTTTGCAGGCCACCTTGCCAAGACCCGGCAGGGTGACAGCGCCGCCAGCGGCGACTTCGCGGCTGACAACATCAGAGATCGCATCCAGTGCGGCCCCGGCGGTTTTCTTGTCGGCGCCCATGGCTTCGGCGATGGCGGCGACAAGCTGGGTCTTGGTCATCGGTTTGGTCATGTTCTTTTTCCTTCGGTTTTGTGCGCCCTGTTTTCGGAAAGGGCGAGTGGCATCGGTGGACCCTGTCGGACGACCAATCCGCTACACAAGGTTTTGCATCAAAAAACAAGAGCAAACCTTGCGTGAGCGGCGAAATTTGGCCGGGACTTTCGCGTCAGAGGAAGGCGGTTTCCTCAAAACTGCGCAACTTTCGGCTGTGGATCCGCTCAACCGGCATCTGGCGCAACCGCTCCATGGCATTGATGCCGATCAGCAGATGGCGGGCGACTTGCGTCTTGTAAAAGTCGCTGGCCATGCCGGGCAGTTTCAGCTCGCCATGCAGGGGTTTGTCTGAGACGCAGAGCAAGGTGCCATAGGGCACACGAAAGCGAAAACCGTTGGCCGCGATCGTCGCGCTTTCCATATCCAGCGCAATGGCCCGCGATTGCGACAGGCGTTTGACCGGGCCGGATTGGTCGCGCAACTCCCAGTTGCGGTTGTCGATGGTGGCGACGGTGCCGGTGCGCATGATCCGCTTCAATTCGTACCCCTGAAGCTGCGTGACCTCGGCCACGGCATCCTGAAGCGCGATCTGGATCTCGGCCAGTGCCGGGATCGGCACCCAGACCGGCAGATCGTCGTCCAGCACATGATCTTCGCGCAGATAGGCATGGGCCAGCACAAAATCGCCAAGGGCCTGAGTGTTACGAAGACCGGCACAATGGCCGACCATCAGCCAGGCATGCGGGCGCAAAACGGCAATATGGTCGGTTGCCGTCTTGGCATTCGAAGGGCCCACACCGATGTTGACCAGGGTGATCCCCTGCCCGTCGGCGCGTTTCAGGTGGTAGGTTGGCATTTGTGGCATCTTGGCGACCGGGTGGATGACCCCGTCCGCCGTGGTGATCACCTGATTGCCGGTGGCGACAAAGGCGGTATAGCCCAGCGAAGGATCGGCCAGCACCTGTCGGGCATAGGCTTCGAACTCATCAACATAAAACTGGTAGTTGGTGAACAGGACGTGGTTCTGGAAATGCCCCGGATCGGTGGCCGTGTAATGGGTCAGGCGGGCCAGCGAGTAATCGACCCGCTGCGCGGTAAAGGGCGCCAGCGGCATCGAGCCATCGGGGTTGGTGCTGCGGGTGCCGTTCACGATGTCATCGTTGGTCGTCGCCAGATCGGGCACGTCAAAGACATCGCGCAGCGAGAACTCCAGCACACCTTCTTGGGGGACCGAAACCTCGGGGTTGCCCGCAACCGCGAAATGCACCGGGATCGGCGTGTCCGAGGCGCCGATCACCACGGGCTGGCCGTGGTTCTGGAGCAGCAGCGCGATCTGCTGGGTCAGGTAGCTGCGAAACAGATCGGGCCGGGTGACGGTCGTCGCATAGGTGCCGGGGCCGGCGACATGCCCAAAGGACAGGCGCGAGTCGGTCTTGGCATGGCTGTCCACGGACAGCCGGATTTCGGGGTAATAGGCTCGTACACGGGCAGAGGGTCGACCCCTGGTCACCCTGTAGGAAAAATGTTCGGCCAGAAAGGCCGTTGCGGCGCTATAG
>CALLZQ010000401.1 GCA_937858255.1 uncultured Tabrizicola sp. | reverse complement strand
CGTCGTGGCCTCCGCGCCGGGGGGAACTGAGGCGCCGCCGCGCGTGGTGCCGCGCAATCCGAACGCTGCCGAGGAGCAGCGCGAGGATTGGTACAAGACCATCGTTGATCAGACGATCCAATCGTCGCTGATGAAGCGATACGGAACGCTCGACGAACAGGCGGGACCCATCCTGTTTCTGGCGTCAGACGATGCCTCCTACATCACGGGCGTGACGGTGCCCGTGGGGGGCGGAGATCTGGGATAGGCCCCAAGGCGGGGCTGACCTAACAACCGGAGGAGAAAGACATGAAACGCGCGACACTGGCGGCCCTTGGGCTTGCCACCGGCCTTGCATTGCCTGCAGCGGCCGAAGACATCAAAGTTGGTCTTTTGCTGCCCTATTCCGGCGTCTATGCAGCGCTGGGAAATGATATCGAGGCCGGGTTCAATCTGGGCATTGAGCATTTCGGCGGGGAAACCAGCGCCACTTTTGAGATCGTCAAGGAAGATACCGAGGTGAAGCCCCCGGTCGCCCTTGCCAAGGCCAAGAAGCTGATCTTGCAGGATGAAGTTGACGTTATGGCGGGCATCGTCTCGTCCGGCGTGCTGGGGGCCGTGCGCGATATGGTGCATGGTGCGGGCGTGCCGCTGATCGTGGCCAATGCCGGGAATGATGAGGCGACCGGGGAGCAGTGTTCTCCGTTCATCACCCGCATGTCGTTCTCGAACGGGCAGATCAACCGCCCGATGGGCAAGTGGATGGCAGAGCAGGGGATCAAGAAGGTCTATACCCTTGCCCCCGATTATGCCGCTGGTCGCCAGATGATCGACGCCTTTGCCGCAAGCTTTACGGCAGCAGGTGGCGAGATTGTGGGGCAGGAATTCACCCCCTTCCAGAAGACGCAGGATTTCGGCCCCTATCTGGCGCAGGCCAAGGCGAGCGGCGCGGATGCGGTGTTCGTGTTCTATGCGGGTGGCGAGGCGATTTCCTTCGTCAAGCAATATGACAGCTTTGGTCTGAAAGCCGATCTGCCGCTGTATGGCTCGGGCTTCCTGACCTCGTCCTTGTATGTTGAGGCCGAAGGTCCGGCGGCGGAGGGCGTGATCACTGCGCTGCACTATGTGCCGACGCTGGACAATGCTGCAAACGTCGCCTTTGCCGAGGCGTTCAAGGCCAAGACGGGGCGCGTGCCGTCGGAATATGCGGTGCAGGGCTATGACACCGCCCGTGCGCTGATCGAGGCAACCAAGACTGGGGCGGCTGATCGGGCGACTTTGGCCAATGCGCTGCGTTCGGTGTCTTTTGAAGGGCCGCGCGGGCAGTTGTCGATTGATCCGGCGACGAACAATCTGGTTCAGCCGATCTATGTCTATGAAACCGTCGCGGGCGAAGGCGGCCTGACCCAGAAGGTTCTGGCTGCCCTTCCGGCCGAGGCTGATCCGGCCAATGGCTGCGAGATGCCGGCAATTACCAATTGATCATTCGGCCCGGCGGCAGCGATGCTGCCGGGCTTTGTCTTGGGGAGGACGGAGCGCGATGTTTGATCTGGGTTTTTGGACCTTGCAGGGGCTGAATGCGCTGCAACTGTCTATGTTGTTGTTTTTGCTGTCGATTGGCCTGACGGTCATTTTCGGACTGATGCATTTCGTCAATCTGGCCCATGGCTCGCTGTATGCCTTGGGCGCCTATTTCGGGGCAACGCTGGCGGGGTTTGGCGGATACTGGGCCGGGTTCTTTCTGGCCCCTGTCGCGGTGGCCGGGGTGGGCGTGCTGCTGTATTCGGGCCTGATCCGGCGGATGCGGAAATCGGGGCCGATGGCGCAGGTTCTGGTCACCTTTGGTCTGATCTTTGTGATGCTGGACCTGACGCGGATTTTCTGGGGCGATCTGGCGCTGGCCATCGAGGTGCCGCAGGTGCTGGTGGAGCAGGAAATCCGCGACCTGCAGCTCGAGGCGTGGAATATCCGACCTATCGGTTGTTCATCATTGCGCTGGGCTTGGCGATCTTTGCCGCGCTGGCCTTTGTTCTAAGCCGCACGCAGATCGGCGCGATGATCCGCGCTGGCGTGGACAATGATGCGATGGCGGCCTGTCTTGGCATCAATGTCGAGCGGTTGTTTTTCATCGTCTTTTGCGTGGGCTGTGCGCTGGCGGGGCTGGCCGGGGCGGGGGGGGCACCCCCCGTGCGCGCGACGCCCGGGAAGGGGGCGGCACATCCTGTTCCCAC
>CALLZQ010000400.1 GCA_937858255.1 uncultured Tabrizicola sp. | reverse complement strand
CACAAATGCCGGGGCCCCATGCAGCCGAACCTGCGCTGGCCGCTGGACCTCCTGCCGGACACATTCGGGGCTTGCCGGAGGTTCCGCATTCTGGCCGCGAACGACGATTGCCGCCGAGAGAATCTGGCGCTGATCGCAGACACCAGTATCTTGGGGGCCAGGGTTGCACGGGGACTCGATGCGCGGGTCAGGATTTACGGCAAGCCGGCTTGCATCGTCTCTGACAATTGCACCGAGTTCACCAGCAAGGCCATCCTGAAGGGGGCGAACGACAACAGGGTTAAGTGGCATTACACCGATCCGTGCAAGCCGCAGCAGAATGGCGACACCGTGTCCTTCAACGGCAGCCTGCGCGACGAATGCCTGAACGAAGAGATCTTCGTCAGCCTGGCTGAAGCCCGCCGAAAGTTGGCGATCTGGCGATACGATTACAACAACGTCAGGCCGCATTCTTCGCTGGGTAACAAGACCCCGTCCGACGCGCGCCGGGCGCTTGAGCCATCTGAGGGCTCCACGCCCGGGGCGCTTGCCCAACCCGAAACCGACAACAACCGATCCAAAGGACCCATCGATATGCACGAGGGACGACCGGGGGCAGGTCACGGCGGCTCTGCCCTTTTGCCCAATTCGCCGGGGGTCTGACGCAGGTGGCCCGCCGATGACAGTTGCTTTGCAAAAACCGATACGCCTAGGTAATGTGCAGAACTTGCATGGGGCGGGAACATCAGCAAGGCAGGGCCGGCGGCATGAAGGCGGAGTATTACAGGCTTGCGCGCGAGTCGGTCCTTTTGGGATCGGCCCCCGAGGTGGTGGTCGAGGCGGTGCTTGGCGCGGCGCATCTGCGCGAATTTGAACGCGGCGCCACGATCTTTCTGCAAGGTGAACAGGCCCGTGCGATCTATATCGTCGCCGAGGGCTGGGTGAAACTGTATCGCATCGCCCCAAATGGCGCCGAGGCGGTGGTCAATGTCTTTACCAAGGGCAGCAGTTTCGGCGAGGCGGTCGCCTTTCGCAACATGCCCTATCCGGTCGCGGCCGAGGCGGTCACGGGTTGCCGGCTGATCCGTATCGAAGCCAGCGTCTTCATGCGCATGATCGAGGACTCGCCGGAAATCGCGGTATCGATGCTGTCGGCAACCTATACGCATCTGCATGCGCTGGTCTCGCAGATCGAGGCGCTGAAGGCCCAGACCGGGGCGCAGCGCGTGGCGGAATTCCTGCTGGAATTGGCCGACTGCACCTCGGGTGCGTGCAAGGTGGTGCTGCCCTATGACAAGGTGCTGATCGCCGGGCGTCTGGGGATGAAACCCGAGAGCCTGAGCCGCGCCTTTGCCCGCCTGAAAGATCACGGCGTCGCCATCCGGAACAATGTGGCGACGATCACCGATCTGGATGCCTTGCGCGATTACGCCGATGAGGATCCGGCGCAGGCCTGGTCACGGGGCGGCTAGGCTGGCCAGCCCGATCAGCAGCACCATCAGCCCGGCCAGCACCAAGGCAAAGCCGCGCGCGATGGCCGGGGCCTGCGACAGATGCAGATAGCGATTCAGGATGATCTGCGCCTTGGCCCAGGCCAGCGGCAGCACCAGAAACGCCAGAATCCGGCCTTGGGCGCCCGAGGCGGCCACCGCCGTCGACAGGGCGGAAAGCGCGATCAGCAAGGCCCAGGCGCGGGTGACGGGGTCTGTCGTCATAGCAGATAGACCACGGGAAACAGCAAGACCCAGACCAGATCGACCATATGCCAGAAGGCCGCGCCGACCTCGACCGGTCGGGGGGCGGGGCGCAGCGCCACCCCCAGCAGGATCACCATGCCCGCCACGACATGCGCGGCATGAAATCCGGTCAGCAGATAGGAAAAGGTAAAGAACACATGGGTTTCAAAGCTGATCCCCGCGCGGGCCAGATCGGCATATTCCCCTGCCTTGAGATACAGGAAAACCGCGCCGAGGCCGCTGGCCACCACCAGCAGCGCCCGCGTCCGGGCCAGTTGACCGGCGCGCACCGCCGCAAGTGCAAGCGCGGCGCACCAGCCTGAAGTCACCAGAACCACGGTATTGATCCCGGCGCCGGTGCGGTGCAGATGCGCCTGCGCGGCGGAAAACCCCGCCGGATCGGTCAGTCGGACCGCCAGAAAGGCGACCAGCCCGGCGCCGAACACCGCAAGCTCTGACACGATCAGCACCCACATCATCAGATCGCCCGGCAGATCGTCGAGCGCCGAACGCCGCTCTGACTGCGGCGGGGCAGGCGCAGGCGTCATCCGGTCACCAACTGGCGATAGATCATCGGCAGGGCCAGCGTCAGGCGCTCGGGATCGGGCACGAGGGCAAAGCCACCCTGACCGAAGATGCGGGGAAACCAGCTTTTGCCATCGCGGTCCACGGTGATGCCAAAGACCGAATGACCGGCGCGGCGGGCCTCACGCACCGCCATCATGCTGTCCTCGATGCCGTGGCGGCCTTCGTAATGGTCCAGATCATTGGGCTTGCCATCGGTGATAACCAACAACAGCCGCCGCTTGCGCGACTGCCGGGCCAGCCCGGCCGAGACATGGCGGATCGCGGCGCCAAGGCGGGTATAATGGCCGGGCCTCAGCGCGGCGATGCGGCTCTCGACCATGGCCCCCATCGGCTCGTCAAAGCCCTTGGCCTCTTGCAGATAGACCCGGTGACGTTTCAGCGAGGAAAAGGCGTGAATGGCAAAGCTGTCGCCCACCGCCTCCAGCCCCCAGGCCAGGGCGGCGAGCGCCTCGCGTTCCACATCAATGACGCTGCGCCCGCCATGACCATGGCCGGGGATCGCGCTTTCGGTCGAGCGTGATACATCGAGCAGGATGGAAACTGCCAGATCGCGGGCCTCGGGGCGGGTCTGCCGCCAGACCCGATCGCTCCCCCCGCCGCAGGCATAAAAATCGACCCGCGCCCGCACGGCACGATCCGGGGCCAATTCATCGCCCTCCGGGTGGCCAGGGGTCGAAACGCGGCTGGGACGCAGAGCCTCGAACTGGCGGCGGACGGCGCGGATACGGGCCGCGGCGCGCGGATCGTCCCGAAACGGGGGCGTCGCCTCGACCGCCTCGACCCGTGAGGAAAGAACTCGGGTATGAGCGGGCAGATAAGCGGCGGTGCGCACGTCCCATTCGGGATAGATGGTCTGGCCGGAAAGCGCCTCGCGGTCCACATCTTCGGGGGCGAGATCGAGATGCAGTTTCAGCCGGGTGGCCGGGGCCTTGGACATCTGGCCAAGGCCAATCTCATCCTGATCGTCGGCGGCTTTCTTGGCGTCTTCCTCATCATCCTCTTCGACACGGCGGTTCAGATTGGCGAATTCGGCCCAACTGAGGATCGCCTCGAACTTGTGCAGGATGAAACTGTCATTGCGGTCGGCCTGATCGGCCTTGCGGCGGCGGGCGCGGTGTGTGCGCTCGCCCGCGGCCTGTTCGGGGCCGCCCTCGGTGGCGGGGGGTTCCACGGCGATGGCCTCGGATCGGGCCAGCGGGCGCAGATCGGGCCAGAGTGCGACCGGGCGAAAGGGGCGATAGCGGCGCGGGGCAGGGGGGATGGCCGACAGATCGCCCGTGGCCATCGCCTCTTGCAGGCGGGCGGCCTTGCGGGGCAGGGGGGCGGGATCGCCCAGTGCATGGCGCACCAGCGCCTCAACCGTTGCCTCGGCCTCGGGCAGGCGGGCGGTTTGCCGGGTGGCAAGGGTGGCGGCACAGAGATCGGAATAAAGCGACCGGAACCCCGGCGCATCGGCCAGCGTGGCGGCAACCATCCGCTGCGCCGCCACCAGCGCGGCCAGATCGGCGCGCAGCGGATCCGCATGGTCTTCCGGGGCGCCGGCATGGGCCGCGACGGCCGCCAGCCAGATATAGAGCGCGGCATTGGCCTCGGCCGCCGGAAAGACCGCCAGCGATTCCGGCAGGCGCAGGCTTGCGCCATCGAACGAGGCCCGCGGCAGCCGGTCGGCCCAGGTGCCCAGACGCCGGATCAGCGACAGGCGGTGATGTGACGCCTCTTCTGCCGTGGCGCGGGTCTCGACGGCGGGATCACCGCCGAGACCGCGGAAAAGGACTGCCAGCCGTCCGCCCACCTGTGACAGCGGGACACGGGCTCCGTCGTGGACGGGATCAGCGTCCAGACGACTGGCAAAGGCGTGCCACAGTTTCCCGACGGTTTCTTCGGGTTCCCATGGCTCGAATTCGATCCGTGACATGACCGGCCTCACCCGAAAACGGCTGTCACAAGATCGCGGAGCCCGGCCTTTACATCCGCATCATCCGTCAGCGGTTCGATCATCGCGGTACGGATGGCGGTTTCGGTGGCCATGCCGCCGGCAATCAGCGTGGCGGCATAGACGACAAGGCGGGTCGAGACGCCTTCCTCCAGATCCTGCCCCTTCATGGCGCGCAGCTTGTTCGCCAGACGGACGAGGGGGCGCACGCGATCCTCGGACAGGCCGCTTTCACGGACCACGACGGGGATTTCATGCTCGGGACGGGGGAAGGTGAATTCAAGGCTGACAAAGCGCTGACGGGTCGAGGGTTTCAGCGTCTTCAGGATATTCTGGTAGCCGGGGTTATACGAGGCCACCAGCAGAAAGCCGGGGGCGGCCTCCAGCTCTTCGCCGGTGCGGTCGATGGGCAGGATGCGCCGGTCATCGGTCAGTGGATGCAGGACAACGGTTACATCCTTGCGGGCCTCGACCACCTCGTCGAGATAGCAGATGCCACCCTCGCGCACGGCGCGGGTCAGCGGGCCATCGACCCAGATCGTCTCACCGCCCTTGAGCAGATAGCGCCCGATCGGATCAGCCGCCGACAGATCGTCATGGCAGGCCACGGTATAAAGCGGACGGCCCAGACGCGCGGCCATATGGGCGACAAAGCGGGTCTTGCCACAGCCAGTCGGGCCTTTCAGCAGGATCGGCAGATCATGGGCGGCGGCGGCGGCGAAGATTTCGCACTCGTCCCCTTGCGGGAGGTAGAAGGGGGCTTGCGCCGCCCCCTTCGTGTTGATGTTGCCATCCATCTCCATCGCTCCGCCGGGGCCACTTGGCCGGGTTCGATGATTTCACGGCGCGGCACCAGAACGGCATAGATGAACAGCACCGCCCCCAGAACCACGGCAATGCCCGAGCCAAAGCGCATGGCGTAGAAGATCCACAACTGAGCCTGAACATCCATGAACGCCTCGCCATTCACCCGTTGCAGATGGGTCTGCACCGTGCCGGCAAAGGTCAGCGTGAAGGTCATGAACACCACGCCCGCCGACATCATCCAGAACGAGGCCATGTTCAGCACCTGATTGAACGGGTCGCGTCCGCGCAGATGCGGCATGGCATAAGAGATGATCGCAAGGTTAAGGCAGACATAGGCGCCGGAGAAGGCAAGGTGCCCGTGGGCGGCGGGGATCTGGGTGCCGTGGCTGTGGTAGTTCACCCCGTGCAGCGTGTGCAGGAAGCCCCAG
>CALLZQ010000399.1 GCA_937858255.1 uncultured Tabrizicola sp. | reverse complement strand
TCCAAGTTTGGCGGCAAGGGCGATTGGGGAGGGATTCGGGCGTGGAGGGTGACGAGGCATCTCAACCCGGGTCTTCCCCGCCTCGACCAGCGCGCGGGCGACGGGAATGGCATCGGGCGGGGTGATCCCGCGCAGAATGGCGATCAGGTTGCGGTGGCTCATTATGTCTTCTCGGTTTGGCGGGCGAGGCTGGCCAGCCCGGCAAGGGTACATTCGTGGCCCGGCAGGATGCGGGCGGTGACGCCTTGGGCCGCAAGGGCACGGGCATAGGCGCGGGACAGGGCGTCGGCGCCAATCAGGGCGACGGACTGGCCCAACCAATAGGGCTTGGCGGCGGCCAGTTCCACCCCGATCAACAGGCCCGACAGACGCGCCCGGGCCGCAGCCGGGCCAAGCCCGGCAATCAACCCCTCGGCCCGCAGCGAGAACAGCTTTGCCCCCAGCCGTTCGGGGCGGGACAACGCCTCGGACAGGCCCTGGTCAAAGGCAGCATCATCCCATCCATCGCCCAACATGCCATGGCGCAGAACCGATTGCCTGGACAAGAGCGCGAACATCTCGCCCGTCATGAAGGTCTGAAAGCTGACGACCTCGCCCGCGCTGACATGTACCCATTTGGAATGGGTGCCGGGCAGGCAGAAAACACCATCGAAATTCGGTGTCAGGGCCAGGGCCCCGGCAATCTGGGTTTCCTCACCGCGCATCACATCGGCAGGGGAAGGCTGTTTCAGGCCCGGCCCGATGCGGACCTGAATGCGCGGGTCGCGGGTGGGAACCGTAACCAGCGCGCCCGGCTCAACCGGTGTACAGGGGACGGGGCGATAGGGCGCCTCATGCCAGCCCTGACGGCTGCCGACCATGCCACAGGCAATGACGGGAACCGGGCCATCGCCCAGCCACGGAGAGATCAGGCGCAGAAGGGCAGGTTCGAACCCCGAAGAGACAAGGCCCCCCATCCCCTCGTCCGAAGCGGCTTCGGCAAGGATACGGTCGCTTCCCATGGCCCAGACCCGCAGATTGCTGGTACCCCAGTCAACGGCGACCCAGTCCGGGCGGATGGGCTTGGTCACAGGCGTTCTCCTTCGACAACCCAGATGGTTTCCGGAAAGCTCCACGGCAGGGTCAGGCCCTGCTGCATGAGCCATGTTCCGCTAGCCTCTTGCGGACCCTCCTTCAAGGCGGGTTTGCCGCGCGACAGGCGTTTCGCATCCTCGGCATTGACCAGCCGGACCCGATAGCGGGCCGCCGGGTCCAGCCCCGCCAGTCGCAAGGGGCGCGGCAGGATTTGGCCCGAGGCAACCGCCCGCCCGACAAAGGCCGCAAAGCGGCGACCATCCCGGGCCATCTGCTGCTCGGCGATGATCGCCGGGTCTTCACTGTCCAGCCGCAGGATATCGGCACTCATGGTCCAGTGGCGGTTGGCCTTCCACCACGCGGTAACGCGGGTCAGCACCCCGGCCTCGTCCTCGGTCAGTTCGCGCGGGTCCATTTCAAAGCCCATATGGCGCTGCGCCGCGACCCAGGCCCGCATGCGGATGTCGATCACCCGGCCCGAGGTGTGGCAGGTGCGCGGGCCGACATGGCTGCCGGTAATGGCAGCGGGCAGGAAAAGCGCGGCGTCATGCTGGATGCGCAGGCGTTCCAGCGCGTCGTTGCTGTCAGAGAGCCAGACGCGATGGGTATGGCGCAGGATGCCCGCATCAATCCGCCCCCCGCCGGGGGCGCAGCTTGCGATTTCGACAGCGGGGGGCGCCTGCCGCAGGCGGGCCATCAGCTCCAGCGTGCCGTGCGCCTGCGCGGCATCGGCGATGGGCAGCAGGCGGTTATGATCCCATTTGATATAATCGATGTCATGGGTCGAGAGGATCGTGCTGATCTGGCCGAACAAATAGTCGCGCACCTCAGGCAGCGCCATGTTCAACACGCGCTGCTGACGGCCCTCGACCTGATTATCCGGCCCCAGAATCCAGTCAGGATGGGCGCGGGCCAGATCACTGTTGCGATTGACCATTTCGGGTTCGAACCACAGGCCAAAGGTCATCCCCAGCTTGTGAATATGGTCGATCAGCGGGGCAAAGCCATCGGGCCATTTGGTGCGGTCGATCACCCAGTCACCCAGCGACGAGGTGTCGTCATCACGCCGCCCGAACCAACCGTCATCCAGCACGAAGCGTTCCGCCCCAAGGGCAGCGGCGCGGGTGGCGATGTCTTTCAGCGTGGCAAGGTCGTGATCGAAATAGACCGCTTCCCAGCAGTTGTAATGCACCGGGCGCGGGCGGGCGGGGTTGGGCCAAGTGACGACGCGGTCGCGGATATGGCGCTGGAACGCGGTGGCGCAACCGTTCAGGCCCGCATCCGCCCGGGTCAGCAGCAGGTCGGCGCATTCAAGCCTTGTGCCCGTGCCTTGGGTTCCTGCCGCATGGCCCCATTGGATCTGGCGGCGACCATCGGGCAGTTCCTCGGCCTGCATCCGATGCCCGCCGGGCCAGGCGTAATGCATGGCAGCAGCGGACCCGCGCGTGTTGGTAGTGCCGGTATCGGAGAAAATCGCAAAGGGCGGATGTTCATGGCCCGAACGACCGCCTGTCGCCTCTCGCAATCGCAGGCCGGGGGTCCATGCGTTGCGGATGGGTTGAAACTCACCAATCCAGCGGCCCGAGAAATCAAGGATATTACCCGATTGCGGGCCGGGGATCACCGGGGCGGACAGCCAATGCAGGGTGATCGGCTCATCCGCCTCCAGCACAGTGCGGGCGCTGATGATGTCACCTTCGGTTTCAAAGGTGAACAAAAGGCCGATCCCCAAAGCCTCATCCCGGACGGTGATATGGTGATCATCCGCCGCGAACAGGCGCAGGTCGGGGTGCAGCATTTCACCGCCCCGATAGGCGATCAGACCGGGCTGGCCGGGAAAGCTGTCGCGCGCCAGCGGGCAGAGCGTCAGGTCCGGCAGGCGGTCAATCATGCCGCCGGTCACATCCTGCACAGACAGGCGGGCAAGCTGGGCAAGGTCTTCGCCCGCAGGTAGTGCCGGCCCCCAATAGGTGACGCGGGGCACGGCCCCATCGGAATGCAGGGCAAGGGTCTGCGAGGGGGTATCAAAGCGCCAGGATCGGCTCATTTCACCGCCCCAAGGGTCAGACCGGCGATAAAGTGTTTCTGCATCAGGAAGAACATTGCCACCGGGGGCAGCGCCGCAAGGATCGACCCGGCCGAAACCAGATGCCATTGCGCGATCCACTGGCCATTCAGCGATGACAGGCCCGCCGTGACCGGCTGGGTTTCGGGGCTGTTGGTCAGGACCGTGGCCCAGAAGAAATCGTTCCAGATGAAGGTGAATACCAGCACTGAAAGCGCGGCGATGGCAGGGCGCATCAGCGGGATCACGATGTACCAGAAGATGCGCCATTCCGCGACGCCTTCGACCCGCGCGGCCTCGATCAGCTCAAACGGCAGCGACTTGATGAAGTTGCGCATGAAAAGCGTACAGAACCCGGACTGAAAGGCGATGTGGAACAGCGCCAGCCCGTACCAGGTGTTATACATCCCCAGTTGCAGGGTCATGTCGCGCACCGGCACCATCAGGATCTGGAAGGGCACGAAATTGCCCGCAACGAACATGAAGAAGATGATCAGGTTCGACGGGAATTTGTAGATCGCCAGAGCGAACCCAGTCAGGCAGGACAGGGCCACCGCGCCGATCACCGTGGGGATCGTCACCCAGAACGAATTCAGGATGTATTGCAGCATCGGGGTGTTCTGAAACACCAGCGCGTAATTCTCGAAGGCCAGACCCGAGGGCATGCCAAAGTAATTGCCCTGCGCCAGATCCGAGGCCGGACGCACAGAGGTGACAGCCACGCCCAGCAAAGGCAAAAGCCACAGGAACAGGGCAACCGGCACAGCCAGCTTGTAAGCCATTTGCATGCCGGGCGAGAGTTGCTCGACGGGACGTGGGAACATGGCTTAACGCTCCGTTTCGTCGCGCCACATCTTCCAGATGAAGCCCGAGATGAAGACCATCATGATGGCGAAAAGAACAACGGCAATCGCGGCGCCATAGCCCATGCGATAGCCATATTCCGACAGCGCCTGCTCATACATATAGAAGGACAGCACCCGCGATGACCCATAGGGCCCGCCGTCGGTCATCACCGACACAAGGTCAAAGCTGCGCAGGGCGCCGATGACCGTGACGACCACGGCAATAAAGGTGGCCGGGCGCAGTTGCGGCAGGATGACGTACCACAACATCTTCCAGCCCTTTGCACCGTCCAGCCGCGCCGCCTCGACCTGATCGGGGGCGACATTGTTCAGGCCGGTCAGATACAGGATCATCACATAGGCGATCTGCGGCCAAAGCCCCGCGGCGATGATGCCATAGGTGACATAGCGATCATCGGCCAGAATGGCGACGCCGGTGCCCGTGAGGCTCTCGATGATGCCGTAAAGCAGGCCGAAGCCGGGGGCATAGAACCAGGAAAAGATCAGGCCCACGACAACTTGGCTGATGACGAAGGGAAAGAAGAACAATGACTTGTATAGCCGCATGCCCGGAATGGTCTGGTTGAGAAAGATCGCGATCAGCAAACCCGCCGGCACGGCCAACATATAGAGAACCAGCCAGAGAACGTTGTTTTTCAGCGAGGTGTAGAAGGCATCGTCGTCGATCAGTTCGACATAGTTTTCCGTGCCGATCCACTGCGCCTGACCCAGACCGTCCCAGTCGTAAAAGCTGATCCACATCGACTGAAAGATCGGGATGATCACATAGACCAGGAACATCAGGATGCCCGGGGCCAGAAACAGCCAGGGGGCAAGTCGTCTCTGATGGGCTTTCCACGCTGAGGACATGGCGCAATCCTTCTGTGGGCTTTGCGAAAGGCGGGAACCAAAGCCCCGCGGCACCTGCGACGGGCGCACGCGGGGCAAAAGAGCCGGGGCGACGGGAGGGTGCCGCCCCGGCGGATGTCAGATCACTTGTAGATCTTCTGACGGGCCTTCTCGAGACGCTCGAGGATGGCATCCAGATTATCCGGCTTGACCATGAACTCCTGGAAGCCTTCCATGCCGACCTTGGCCATTTCGGCAGGTGCGTCACGGTCGAAGAACTGGGCCAGCGCATAGGCGTTCGACAGGCTGGCGAAACCGGCCGAGATGAACGGGTCATCGGCGGCAACGGTCGAGTTCTTGTTGGTGGGCAACTGGCCGATGGCCGCGTTCAGCTTGGTCTGGGCATCTGCCGAGGCCACGAAGGCGAGGAATTTCTTCGCATCGTCAACGTTCTTGGCACCAGCCGGAATGTGGATCGTGTCGGTCGGGGCCTCTTCGGCGCGCGGCAGGCCGGGCGTGATTTCCGGGAAGACCATGAAGCCGAGGTTGTCGTTGGTCCTGCCGCCTTCCTTGAAGACGCCAACGGCGAAGTTACCCATGACGTAATGGGCAGCCTTGCCTTGCACCAGAAGGGCAGCCGC
>CALLZQ010000398.1 GCA_937858255.1 uncultured Tabrizicola sp. | reverse complement strand
CCCCCCCCCCCCCCCCGGGGGGGGGGGGCCAGAGCGGGGCCGCCCCCGCCCCTTGCCTGCCCCCCGGCCCCGCGGCTTTTGCGGGTATGGGCGCTGTTGCCAGCGGGGACGGCCTTGGTTCGGACCCGCCCGCCATTGCGCCAGTAGCTGTCAAAGACCGCATCAAAACGCGCCCAATCTTCGGCTGAACCGCAGGCGACGGCCTTTAGCGCCCGCCGTACCGACGCCTCATCCGCCGCCACGCAGGCCAGCGCGGCAAGGGCGGTTTCCGTCTCGGCGATCCCCAGACGAAAGCCGTTTTCGCGCAAATGCGCCATGAAACCGGTGATCCGGGCCGCGGGCCCGTAATCGCGGGCGGCAAAGCGGGTGACGGCGCCCCTCATGCCGCCTTGCCCGCCAGCCGCTGCGCCACCTCGGTGGTGATATTGGCGCGGTCGCCCTGCGTCTTCAGCAAGGTCGCGAGTGCGGCCTGCAAGATCGCCGGATCCTCGGTCAGATCGGCCAGCCCCAGCCCGGCCAGGGCGGCGGCGAAATCCAGCATCTCGGCGATGCCCGGTTTCTTCTCCAGTTCTTCCTTGCGCAGCGACTGAACAAAGCTGACGATCTGGCCCCCCAATGCGGCGGAAACCCCCGGGCAACGCGATTGCAGGATCGCCAGTTCGGTGGCCCGGTCGGGGTAATCGACATGGGCGTAAAGGCAGCGCCGGCGCAGCGCGTCTGACAAGTCGCGCGTGCCATTGGCGGTCAGGATCACCATGGGGCGCGTCACGGCGCGGATCGTGCCCATCTCGGGGATGGTGATCTGAAAATCCGACAGGATTTCCAGGAGATAGGCCTCAAATTCCTCATCGGCACGGTCAATCTCATCAATCAGCAGGACCGGCGCCACGGCTTGCCGGATCGCGCGGAGGAGGGGGCGCTCCAAGAGATATTCGGCGCTGAAAAGCCGGGCCTCGGCGGCCCGGCCCGTTTCTCCGGCCTCGGCAAGGGTCCGAATCGCGAGAAGTTGCCGCTGATAATTCCATTCGTAGATGGCCTGCGCGGCATCAAGCCCCTCGTAGCATTGCAACCGGATCAAGTCGCAGCCCTTCCAGCCGGCAAGGGCGCGGGCCAGTTCGGTCTTGCCGACCCCCGCCGCCCCTTCGAGCAGCAGTGGCCGGCCAAGCGCCAGCGACAGATGCAGCGCCATGGCCAGATCCGGGGCGGCAACATAGCCGCAGGCGGCAAGGCCCTGCTGAACGTCGGTTGCATTTGTCATGTCTGGCGGGGCGGCGCGGGGCCGCCCCCCTCCCTTAGCCATGCAGGCCCAGATCGCGGGCGATCTGCCAGATCCGCCAGTGATCATGGGGCATATGGCTTTGCCGCAGACCAAAGGCGCGGAAGGCGTCATGCACCGCATTTGAGAAGGCCGGAACTGAGCCCACATTCGGGCTTTCGCCCACACCCTTGGCGCCAATCGGGTGATGGGGCGAGGGGGTTTCGGTGTGGTCGGTGGTGTAATGCGGCGTCTCCCATGCCGTCGGCAGGAAGAAGTCCATCAGCGTACCGGTCTTGACGTTGCCAATCTCGTCATAGGCGATCTCTTGCCCCATGGCGATGGCATAGCCCTCGGTCGCGCCACCATGGACCTGCCCCTCGATCACCATCGGGTTGATGCGGGTGCCGCAATCGTCGAGCGCATAGAACTGGCGCACCTCATGCTCGCCGGTATCCACGTCGAACTCCATCACCGCGATATAGGCGCCAAAGGGGTAGGTCATGTTCGGCGGATCGTAATAGCTGACCGCCTCCAGCCCCGGTTCGATCCCCGGAATGGCGTTGTGATAGGCCGCATAGGCGATTTCCTTCATGGTCTTGAACCGCTCGGGCGCGCCCTTGACCACGAACCGGTCCACATCCCATTCCAGATCGCCGTCATGCACTTCCAAGAGATAGGCCGCGATCATCTGTGCCTTGGCGCGGATTTTCCGCCCGCAGAGCGCGGTTGCGGCGCCTGCCACCGGGGTAGAACGGCTGCCATAGGTGCCAAGGCCATAGGGCGCGGTATCGGTATCGCCCTCCTCCACGGTAATGCTGTCGGCAGACAGACCGATTTCGCTGGCGATGATCTGGGCAAAGGTCGTGGCATGGGCCTGACCCTGGCTGATCGTCCCCAGACGTGCGATGGCGGAACCAGTGGGGTGGACACGGATTTCGCAACTATCGAACATCCCCATGCCGAGGATGTCGCAGTTCTTCACCGGCCCCGCACCGACGATTTCGGTGAAATGCGTCAGGCCAATGCCCAAGAGCTTGCGCGTCTTGCCGGCCTTGAAATCCTCAACCCTCTGCGCCTGTTCGGCACGCAGGGCAGGGTAGTTCACGGCCTCCAGCGCCTTGTCCCAGGCGGTATGGTAATCGCCCGAGTCATATTCCCAGCCAAGCGCCGACTGATAGGGGAACTGGTCCTTGCGGATAAAGTTGATGCGGCGCAGCTCGGCAGCATCCATCCCCAGTTCAATCGCCAGCACTTCGATCATCCGCTCGATGAAATAGGCGGCCTCGGTCACGCGGAAGGAGCAGCGATAGGCCACGCCCCCCGGTGCCTTGTTCGTATAGACGCCATCGACGCCCACATAGGCGACCGGGATGTCATAAGACCCCGTGCAGATGTGGAAGAAACCGGCCGGAAACTTGGTCGGGTCGGCACAGGCGTCAAAGGCACCGTGGTCGGCAGTGACATGGCAGTGCAGGCCGGTGATCTTGCCGTCTTTGGTGGCCGAGATCCGGCCCTTCATCCAGTAGTCGCGGGCAAAGGCGGTGGCCATCAGGTTGTCCATCCGGTCCTCGATCCATTTCACCGGCTTGCCGGTGACGATCGAGGCGACGATGGCGCAGACATAACCCGGGTAGACGCCAACCTTGTTGCCAAAGCCGCCACCGATATCGGGGCTGATCACGCGGATATTGTGTTCCTCGATCCCGGACAGCAGGCTGGCCACCGTGCGCACCACATGCGGCGCCTGAAAGGTGCCCCAGACGGTCAGCTTGCCATTCACCTTGTCCATGCTGGCGACGGTGCCGCAGGTTTCCAGCGGGCAGGGATGGGTGCGGTGGTAATAGACCATCTCTTCGGCGACGACTTCCGAGGCGCCGATGGCCTGCTCGGTCGCCTCTTTGTCGCCCGTCTCCCACAGGAAGATATGGTTGTGGTGGCAGCGCGGGCCATGGGCGCCGGCGGTCTGGCCGGCCAGATCCTCGCGCAAGACAGCGGCATCCGGCTCTAGCGCCTTGAACGGGTCGGTGATCACGGGGAGTTCTTCGTACTCCACCTCGACCAGTTCGATGGCATCGGCGGCGATATAACGGTCGGTCGCGACGACAAAGGCCACCTCCTGCCCCTGGAACAGCACCTTGCCATCGGCCAGCACCATCTGCTTGTCGCCCGCGAGCGTCGGCATCCAGTGCAGGTTCAGCGGCGCAAGGTCAGCCGCCGTCAGCACCGCGATCACGCCGGGCAGCGCCTTGGCCGCCTCGGCATTGATCGATTTGACGCGGGCATGGGCATAGGGGCTGCGCACGAAATCGCCAAACAGCATGCCGGGCAGCTTGATGTCATCGACATAATTGCCCTTGCCTTGGGTAAAGCGCACATCCTCGACCCGGCGGCGGCTGGCGCCCAGACCTTTCAGCTTTTCGATCCGCTCTTCGCGGCTGGGGGTCAGGTCGTTCATTCTGCGGCCTCCTTGGCATTCATCTCGGCCGCAGCCGCGAGGATCGACTTGACGATGTTCTGATACCCGGTGCAGCGGCAGAGGTTGCCGGCCATGCCAAAGCGGATTTCCTCTTCGGTCGGGCTGGGGTTCTCTTGCAGCAGGCGATTCGCCCGGGTGATCATGCCCGGGGTGCAAAATCCGCATTGCAACCCGTGATGTTCGCGAAAGCTGCGTTGCAGGACATGCAGCGCATCGGGGCTGCCAAGGCCCTCGATGGTGGTGATCTGGGCGCCATCAGCTTGGGCGGCGAAAACCGTACAGGACTTTACGGATTTTCCGTTCATATCGACGGTACAGGCGCCGCAATGGCTGGTCTCGCAGCCGATATGCGGGCCAGTCAGGCCAAGGTTTTCGCGCAGCACATGGATCAAGAGCGCGCGGGGTTCGGCAAGGATCTCATGCGCCTCGCCGTTGACGGTCAGGCTGATCTGCATTTTCTTTCCCATGATTTCCTCCTCAGGCGCGCGACCAGGCGCGGGCGATGGCCCGGGCCAGGATCACGCCGGCCACATGGCGCTTGAACTCGACAGGGCCGCGATTGTCTTTTTGCGGGTCGATATCGCCCAGCATCGCGGCAATGGCGGCCATCACCGCCCCCTCATCGCAGGTGCTGCCTACCAGCGCGGCGCCTGCCGCCTCGGACCAGACCGGCGTGTCGGAAAGGTTGGTCATCGCGACCGAGGCCGCAGCCACCCGGCCCCCGTCACGCACCAGTTGCACGGCCGCGGCGGCGGTGGCGTAATCGCCGATCTTTCGCTTTTGTTTTTCATAGGCATAGCCGCCTGCGGGCGCCGCGAAATGGATCGCGGTCAGGATCTCATCATCTTGGCGTTCGGTCATATAGGCCGAGTGGTAGAAATCTCGCGCCGCAACCTCACGCGCGCCGTTCGGGCCATGCAGGGCAAAGCGGGCGTCAAGGCATTGCATCAGCCCCGGCATGTCATTGCCCGGGTCGCCATTGGCCACATTGCCGCCGACGGTGCCGACATAACGCACCTGCGGATCGGCGATTTGCAGCGCCGCCTCGCGCAGGATCGGCGCGGCCTTGGCCAGCCCCTCATGCGAGATCAGCTCGGCCTGCGTGACCATGGCGCCGATGCGCACCTGAGGGCCTGCGACCTCGATCCCCTTCAGGCTGGCGACGGCCTGAAGATCGACCAGATGGCCCACCTCGGCCATCCGCAGCTTCATCATCGGGATCAGGCTGTGCCCGCCCGCGATCACCCGCGCCTCATCCCCGAATTGTTGCAACAGCCCCACCGCCGACGCCAGATCGGTCGGCCGGTGGTACGCAAAGGCCGATGGTATCATGTAGTCCTCCCTTGGGTGCGTCCTTTGGACCCCTTGGGCGGCCCGGTTCTGCGCACTTGGCCCCAAGGCTAGGGCAGGCATCGCGGAAGTAATCAGGCAGGGAACGAGCGTGGCAGAGCTTTGCACGAACTGCGAATAGGCTGCACGAACTGCGAAAACGCCCTTACAGACCCAAGGCCGCGCGCAATTCGGCCAGACGCGCGCGGCTGACCGGGATGCGCAGCCCCTCGGCCCCGGCGACCTGACATTCGCCGGTATCCTTGTTCCGCTCGAACTTGATGACCTGCGCGGGGTTCAACAGATAGCTGCGATGAACGCGGAGAAAGCCGTGGGGGGCCAGCCGCTCTTCGGCCTCGCTGATCGACCAGGGGCAGAACAGCGTCTCGGCCCCGGCGTGCAGCAGGCTGTAATGCCCCTCGGCCCGCACCGCCGAAATGCGGGCGGCGTCAATGAAATGGGTGCGCCCCTCACGCTCATGCGGGATGCGGGTGGTGGTTTGGGGGGCGGCGGGGGCAGGGGCCGGGGGCCCCGGCACCACGGGGTCCGGCCGCGCCTCGAGCGGGGCAAAGGTGACGCCGGTCAGCAGAAATGCCGCCGAGATCACAAAGGCCGCCAGCGTGACCAAGAGGGCAAGGGTTTCATTGCTGATCGCCGGGCCAACCGGGGCCGGGGCGCCAAGGGCCTCAAACCCCGTGCCGGCCATGGCGAGGAAATGCACCATCACCACCGCAACCCCAAAGCCCAGCGTTCCCACCAGAATATTGCGCCGCCCCCGGTCAGAATAGGCGGCGCGCACCGCCATGACCGACAACAGCATCGAGGCGATCAGCGCCCCGGCAATCCCTTGCAGGCTATAGACGGGGCGGCAAAGCTCCATCCCCGACATGCCGATGTAATGCATCAGGGTGATGCCGCCGCCGACAATCGCCCCGGCCAGCGTCAGGCTGGCCGGGCTGCGCGCCCGGAAATGCAGGATCAAGAGCGCAAGCCCTGTCATCAGGATAGCGACCAGCGCCGAGATCAGCGTTACCAGCGCGTCATAATAGAACAGGATTGGCAGTTGCAGCCCCAGCATGGCGACGAAATGCATCGACCAGATGCCACCGCCAAGGGCCACCGCCGCCATCGAAACCACCGTCTTGCGCCGCGCCGGATCAAGGCGCGAGGCGCCGCGCGTCAGCGAAAGCCCGGTAAACCCCGCCATCAATGCAATGGCAAAGGCCGCCACAACAAGGCGCCAGTCATGGCTGTAGTCCAGCACGCCCAAGCCTCCCTCGCCAGCGCCGCCGCGCGGCCACCTTACAGCCCGTCGTGGCGAAGACAAAGGGGGCAAAGGGCGGGATCAGATCACCGCTTGTTCAAGGAAGGGGCGGTTTTCGATGGTCCGCTGGCAGCCCACTTCGGACAGGGCAAGGCTGCGATAGCCGCCATAGATGATCAGTTCTGACACCGCCCGGCCCGCCGCCGGCCCCTGCTGCAGCCCATGGCCCGAAAACCCGTTGGCAAAGAGGAAGTTCGGCAAATCGGGGTGGGGACCGACCACGAGGTTGTGGTCGAGCGTGTTATAGGCGTAGTGGCCCGCCCACATGTTGACCACCTTCAGCGCCTCAAACCCCGCAGAGCGTTCGGCAAGGGCCGGCCAGATGATCTCTTGGAATTCTTCGTGGCGCGGCTCGAAATCGTCCCAGTCGACGCGGGGGTCCTCGACGGGCGGGCAGCCGGTCAGGAAATAGCGTCCCTCGGGGCGGATAAAGGTGCCGCTCGGGTCGATCATCAGCGGCAGCCGCCCCCCAGCCACCCGCGCCGTCCCCTCGGGCGAGTGGGCGGAATCAACGACGAACAACGTGCGCTTGCGCGGCTCGACCGGAATGTCGAGGCCAGCCATCCGCGCCGTCAGCGCCGCGCGCGGACCAGAGGCATTTACCACCGTTCCCGCCGCCACCTCGGCCCCCGATTTCAGCGTGACGCCGGTCACGCGGCCCCCGGTACGGTGGATCGCCACCACCTCATCCGTTACCACATGGGCCCCCAGCGACCGTGCCTTGGCGCGAAAGCCGTTCATCAGCCCGGTGTTGTTGAACCAGCCCTCATTGCGTCTGCCGTAACTCGCCAGCCGGATGTCAGCGGTGTTCAGATGCGGAAAGGCCTCGGCCAGTTCGTCCGGCCCCCACAGCACCACATCGGCGCCGCAGGCCCGCTGCACGGCATGGTTTTCGCGCAGGATCCGCTCTTGCGTCTCGGTCGCGGCCAGAAACAGATAGCCCGCCTCATGAAAGTTCAGATCGGGGGCCGGCTGCCCCTCGACCTGCATCAGCCGCCCGAAATCGCGGATCACCTCCAGCCCGAACTGGCTGATCTTGACGTTGATCGCGTTGGAAAACTGCGTGCGGATCGAGGCCGCCGAGAGCGAGGTCGAGGCCTGACGAAAGCTGGGATCACGCTCGACCACCAGCACCGAGCCGGTGAAATCGGGGTTCGACATCAGGAAATAGGCGACCGAAGAGCCGATCACCGCTCCGCCGACAATCACCACATCATAAGAGGAATTCATACCGCTGCCCTTGCCCTGCCGAACGGGAATCGCCCCCCGTCCGGCGGGAGGATAGGCACGGAACCGCGGCCCCCGCCATGGGGATCAGCCGTGTTTGATCATAACATGGCGGACCACAGTATAATCCTCCAGCGCGTAGGTGGACATGTCCTTGCCATAGCCCGATTGTTTGAGGCCACCATGGGGCATTTCATTGGTCAGCATGAAATGGGTGTTGATCCAGGTACAGCCATAGCGCAGCCGCGCCGCCGTCTCCATCGCCCGGCCCACGTCGCGGGTCCAGACGGAACTGGCCAGCCCGTAATCGCTGTCATTGGCCCAGGCAACCGCCTGATCGACATCGGCAAAGGGCGTGACCGATACCACCGGGCCAAAGACCTCTCGCCGGACAATCTCATCCTCTTGGCGCGCACCGGCGATGACGGTGGGGCGGTAGTAATAGCCCTGATCCATCACCGCGCCGCCGGTCGTCACCTCGATATGCGACAGTTCGCGCGCGCGGTTGACGAAACTGGCCACCCGGTCGCGCTGGCGCAGGCTGATCAGCGGGCCGATCTCATTGGCGGTGTCATCCTCTTGTGCAAGGGCGATGGTGGACACTGCCGAGGTCAGGTCGGCCACCAGCCGGTCATAGACCTTTTTGCCCGCATATATCCGGCAGGCGGCGGTGCAATCCTGCCCGGCGTTGTAATAGCCAAAGGCCCGCAGCCCCTCGACCACCGCATCAATATCGGCATCGTCGAACACCACGACCGGCGCCTTGCCACCCAGTTCCAGATGGGTGCGCTTGACCGTCTTGGCGGCGGCATCGAGCATCTTCTTGCCCGTCGCCACATCGCCCGTCAGGCTGATCATATCGACCTGCGGATGGTTGATGAGGTAGCTGCCAGCGGTCTGCCCGCGCCCGGTGACGACATTGACGACGCCCTCGGGCAGTTCTTCGGCCAGAATGCGGGCCATTTTCAGGGCGGTCAGCGGCGTCTGCTCGCTGGGTTTGAAGACGATGGTATTGCCGCCGCCAATCGCCGGGGCCAGCTTCCACGCCATCATCATCAGCGGATAGTTCCACGGCGCGATGCTGGCCACCACGCCCACCGGATCGCGGCGGATCATGCTGGTGTGGCCGGCCAGATATTCGCCCGCCACCTGCCCGTGCTGGGTGCGCAGGGCGCCCGCGAAAAAGCGGTAGCAATCGACAATCGCCGGGATCTCGCCATTCA
>CALLZQ010000397.1 GCA_937858255.1 uncultured Tabrizicola sp. | reverse complement strand
GGAAATTCACGATCGCCCCATAATACACCTCATCTGTTGCCCGAGCGGCAGTCGATGGGGGTGCTGCTCTCTGACCGCAAGAAGATGAAGTATTTCACTGAGGTCGCGGTGCCCGAAGACTCGCAACTGGTCGGACAGAAGGTGATGGAGGTTGATCTGTTCCGCCGTGACGGCGTGCGGGTGATCGACGTCTTGCGCGGCGACGCCAGCCTGCGGCGCGATCTGGCGCCGGTCACGCTGGAGGTCGGCGACCGCGTGGTTCTGCGCACCGAGATGACCGAGCTGCTGGGCCTTCATGCGCGCAAGGACGTGCAACTGGTCGATAAACTCTCCTCGACCCGGACCGAAACGGTCGAGGTGCTGATCAGCCCCGGTTGCCGGATGGAGGGGCGCCGTCTGGGCGAAATGCGTCTGCGGCGCCGTTACGGGGTCTATGTGCTGGCCGCGCATCGCCGCAATCAGAATATCGGACGCAAGCTGGACGATCTGGTGGTGCGTGTGGGCGACACGCTGCTGCTCGAAGGCGCGATCGAAGATATACAGCGGCTGGCCGCCGATATGGATATGGTCGATATCACCCGCCCCGCGACCCGGGCCTTTCGCCGGGAAAAGGCCTGGATCGCCTTTGGCGGGCTGGCGGGGATCGTCGCGCTGTCGGCGCTGAACGTGGCGCCGATTCTCGCGCTGGGGGTGGTGGCGGTCGCCCTGATCTTGATCACCCGCTGTATCGACGCGGATGAGGCGTTTTCCTTTGTCGACGGCCGCCTTTTGGCGATGATCTTTTCCATGCTGGCCGTTGGCGAGGGGCTGGATCACTCTGGTGCCGTTCAGGTCATCGTCGATGCGGTTGGCCCGCTGCTTGAGGGGTTGCCGCCCTTTGCCATGATCCTGTCGGTCTATTTTCTGGGCCTGATCATGACCGAGTTTCTCTCAAACAATGCGGTTGCGGTGATCTATACCCCGATTGCCATTCAACTGGCCCTGTCGCTGGGGCTGGATCCCCGGCCCTTTGCGGTGGCGGTGATGTTCTCGGCCTCGGTCGCCTTTGCGACGCCGGTGGGCTATCAGACCAATATGATGGTCTATGGCCCCGGCGGCTATCGCTTCTCGGATTACTTCCGGGTGGGCATCCCGTTGAATATCATCACCGGTCTGGTGGCTTCGGCGCTGATTCCGCTGATGTGGCCCATGTAACAGGCAGAAGGGGCAAGCCATGCCGCGCTGGCTGAAACTGTCGGAATATCACTGGGTGGCGCTGGTGGCGGGGCTTGCCGTTTCAGCCTCGGTTCTGGCCTGGCTGTCCTTTGGCCTGATCAACATTGCCATGGCCAATGTCGATTTCCTGACCCGTCACGGGCTGATGGCGCTCTATGAGGGGGGCTTGCTGCAATTGCTGGGCATTGGCCTTCGCTCGGGCATTGCGCTGGCGGCCTATGTGCTGTTCAAGGCGATTGAGACCGAATTGATCTACCGTTGGCGCGCGGCCGGCAAATAACCCCCTTTTGACGATGAGGTACAACATGCGGTGGCTGGTCTCTTTCGTGGTTCTTGCCGGCTGTGCAGCGGGGGCGGGCGCCCCGGGTATGCCGCATCCGCAGGCGGCGCGTCTCTCGCAGGAACGGCTGACGCTGACCCTTTCGGATGGCACGATCTGCCGGGCCGACTGGCGCGCGGCACCGGTCGGGCGGATGGAGAATTGCGGGCCGGGCTATGGCTATGCGGTGCGCGAATTTGACAACCCCAACCCCCTGCGCCGGGTCTGGACCGGGTTGACCACCGCCCTTGGCGCCGAGGGGGCGGTCCCGCCCCTGGCCGAGGTGGTGATCACCGATCCCGCCGGGATCGACACCACCTTTGCCTCGCCCCCACCCGTTCCCGAATAGCGCAGGCGCCAGACTTGCAGCCGGGGGCTGGGCTGGTGTAAGGGAACCCGTCACCATATCAGGGTTCAGGAGCAAGGGTCATGGCAGGCCATTCGAAATGGGCGAACATCCAGCACCGCAAGGGCAAGCAGGATGCAATCCGCTCAAAGATGTTTTCGAAACTGTCCAAGGAAATCACTGTCGCCGCCAAGATGGGCGACCCCGATCCCGACAAGAACCCGCGCCTGCGTCTGGCCATCAAGGCGGCCAAGGCTGTCTCGATGCCCAAGGATGTGATCGACCGCGCGATCAAGAAGTCGCAGCAGGGCGATGCCTCGGACTACACCGAAATCCGCTACGAGGGCTATGGTGCAGGCGGTATCGCCATCATCGTCGAGGCGATGACCGACAACCTCAATCGTACGGCCAGCAACGTGCGCAGCTATTTCACCAAGGGTGGTGGCAACCTTGGCCAGACCGGCTCGGTCAGCCATTCCTTTGATCGCGTGGGCGAGATCACCTATCCGGTCTCGGCTGGCAGCCCCGATGACGTCATGATGGCTGCACTTGATGCGGGCGCCGACGATGTCGAGAGCGACGATGAAGGTCACTACATCTATTGCGCTGTCGAAAGCCTGTCGGATGTCTCTGACGCGCTGGAAAAGGCGCTGGGGGAATCGACCGAATCCAAACTGATCTGGAAGCCGCAGACCCGGACCGAGGTTGACCTCGACACCGCGCAAAAGCTGATGCGGCTGATCGACCTGCTTGAAGAGGATGACGACGTTCAGACCGTCACCCATAACTTCGACGTGCCCGAAGACGTGGCGGCACAGCTCTGATCTTGGCTGCGCGGGCGCGTGCCGCCCGCGCGCCCGCTGCATCAGGCGCTGAATATCAGCGCCGCAGCAATGGCCCACATCGTCAGGCCGACCACCACCTCCAGCACCACCCACGCCGCAGGCCGCGCAAAGACGGGCCCCAACAGCCGCGCGCCAAAGCCCAGGGCCGAGAAGAAGCTGAAACTGCCGAGCGCGGCACCGGCGGCAAAGACCCAGTGCAGCGGCGCATATTGCGCGCTGATCGCCCCCAGCAGCACCACCGTATCCAGATAGACATGCGGGTTTGCCCATGTCAGCACCAGACATGTCGCGAGGGTCCGCCCGAGGCTGGCACTCTGGCCGGGGGCGGGGCGCAGGGCCTCTCCCCCTTGCCGCGCGGCCTTGAAGCGAAGCGCACCATAGATGAAGAGGAACCCGGCCCCGGCATAGAGCATCGCCTGCGTGATCCAGGGGCCCAGAGCGGTCAGATGGCCAAAACCCGCCACCCCTGCACCGATCAGCACCGCATCCGACAGGGCGCAGACCACGACCACCGCCGCCACATGCCCGCGCCGCAGACCCTGCCGCAGCACAAAGGCATTCTGCGCCCCGATCGCCGCGATCAGCGATAGCGCGGTCAGATAGCCGGTCAGCGCGGCCTCAGTCATGGGTCAACCCCTGCAAGACGGCCAGCGCCTCATCCGCCCGGTCGGCGGCCAGAAAGATATGATCGTGGTAAAACCCGGCGATCATATTGGCCGAGATTCCGGCGCCGGCCAGTGCGGTCGAGACAGCAGCGGTCAGCCCCACTGCCGCCAGCGCCGAATGCACTGTCAGGGTGATGCGCGCCATCGGACCCTCAGGCGTCAGCCCCGCCGCAACCAGCGCGGCAAAGGGGGCGATCAGGGTCAGCCCCTCAGCCTCGGCCACGGTGGCGAACAGGCCCGCGACCGGTGGCGGCGTGCCCTGAACGCTGGCATAGCCCCAGTCGCGGCCAATGATGACCGGCTCCATGCCGGACAAAAGGCGGGAAAGATCGGTTTCACCGGACATCGGCACCTCCTTGTTGGCCTTGACCTAACCTGCCCGGGCGTGATCAATCAAAATCATCTTTCTGATCAAAGATAAGGAAAAGTGATGTACGATCCGGCCCAGCTTGCGGCCTTGGCGGCCGTCCACCGGCGCGGGTCTTTCGACCTTGCAGCGGCGGAACTGGGCATTACCCAATCGGCGGTCTCACAGCGGATCCGGTCGCTGGAAGAGCGGGTTGGCACGCTGCTCTTGCGCCGCGGCCCGCCCTCGACCGCGACCGAGGCAGGACTGCGGCTGGTGCGCCATCACGATGAGGTGGCGCTGCTGGCGCGCGGGGTGGCGCAGGATCTGGGGGGCATCGCCGCCGGGCCGGCGGTGCTGCGGCTGGCGGTCAATGCCGACAGTCTGGCGACATGGGTGCTGCCCGCGCTGGCCGAAGTGCCGGATGTGCTGTTCGATCTGGTGATCGACGATCAGGATTTTTCGCAAGACTGGCTGCGTCGGGGCGAGGTGGTGGCGGCCGTGACCTCGGCAACGGGGCCATTACAGGGCTGTGAGACCCTGCCGCTTGGCGCGCTGCGCTATCGGGCGACGGCCAGCCCCGCCTATATGGCGCGCTGGTTTGCGAACGGGGTGACGCCCGAGGCGGCGGCGCGGGCGCCGGCCCTGACCTTTTCCGACAAGGACCGGCTTCAGGCCCATTGGGTGACGGCGCGGGGGCTGGGGCAGAGGGCGGCCTTCCCCTCGCACCGCCTCGCCTCGGCACAGGGGTTTGTCGAGGCGAGCCTGTTGGGCCTTGGCTGGGGGATGAACCCCGAGGTGCTGGTGGCCGAGGCCATGACCGACGGGCGGTTGGTCGAGGTGATCCCGGACACGCCGCTGGATGTGCCGCTCTACTGGCAATATGCGCGGCTGGCGGGTGGGGTGATCGCGCCCCTGACAAGGGCGATGCGGCGGGCCGCAGCGCGGGTGCTGATCGCCTAGGGCTGTACCGGGTACAATCCGGCGCTTGTCGCCGCGCGCGGGCGGGGGCAGGGTGCGGCCATGACGCAGACCGAAGCCCCCCTTCCCCCGCCTGACAATCCTGCCCCGCCCGGGCAGAACACGCTGCACGGTATCTTGTGGATGCTGGGCTCCGGCCTCAGCTTTGTCGGGGTGACGGGGGTTGTCCGCGCATTGGGTAC
>CALLZQ010000396.1 GCA_937858255.1 uncultured Tabrizicola sp. | reverse complement strand
GCGGGTGCAGCGCTGGAAAAGACCTTTGCCTTTGGCAGCTTTGTCGCGGCCTTCGGCTTCATGACCCGCGTCGCCCTCTGGGCGGAAAAGCTGAACCACCATCCTGAATGGTCAAATGTCTATGGCCGCGTCACCATCCTGTTGACCACCCACGACACCGGCGGGGTATCGGCCCTCGGTATCGAACTGGCCCGCCGCATCGAGAAACTGGCGCAGGGCTGGGGGCGTGAGGACCATGAAAAAAGCGCAGGCCATCGGCCCGCGCCCCCTTGTGGTCTGACCTGGCCTTCAGATCGCCGCCAGCATCGCCTCACCGCCCGAGATTTCGCAGGCGCCGGGGCTTTCTTCCTGATGCAGTGCCTTGACCACCCCATCCTCGGCATAAAGCGCATAGCGACGCGAACGCCCGAAAAGCCCGGCGGGCGCGGCGCTGAAATCCAGCCCCATCGCCTTGGTAAAGCTGCCATCGGCATCGGCCAGCATCGAGATACCGGCGCCGGTTGCCCCCGTCGCCTCGCCCCAGGCCTTCATCACAAAGGGATCGTTGACCGAGACGCAGATCACCTCATCCACCCCCTTGGCATCGAATCCCGCCTTGGTGCGGATAAAGCTGGGCACATGGGCGGAATGGCAGGTCGGCGTATAGGCGCCGGGCACGGCAAAGATCACGACCTTGCGCCCCTTGACCAGCGTCTCCAGCGGCACCGCCTCGGCGCCCGCGTTTCCGATACGGATCAATTGTCCCCCGGGCAGGGTGTCGCCCACTGAAATAGCCATTTTCGCCAAACCTCCTGCGTTGCGTTTCTTTGTCCCATGGTTATAGGGTCCGACGCGACAGGGACCAGAGGGATTTATGCCATGGATGTGGTGATCGTCGGGGCCGGACAGGCCGGGGCCGCAGTGGCGGCCAAGCTGCGGGCGCTTGGCCATGACGGGGGTCTGACGATCATCGGGGATGAACCGGCGCCGCCCTATCAGCGTCCGCCCCTGTCAAAGGCCTATCTGCTGGGCGAGATGGAGGCTGAGCGGCTTTGGCTGCGCGCGCCCGAGTTCTGGGCCGATCAGAACATCACGCTGCGGCTGGGGGCTGCCGTCTCGGCGCTCGACACCGCCGCACAGACCCTGACCTGCGGCGGCGAACAGATCCGCTATGACGCGCTGGTGCTGGCCACCGGCAGTACACCGCGCCGCCTGCCCGCCGCGATTGGAGGCGATCTGGCCGGGGTCTATACCGTGCGCAGCCTTGCCGATGTCGATGCCATGCGCGCCGAGTTCCAGCCGGGCCGCCGGGTGGTGATCGTCGGCGGCGGCTATATCGGGCTGGAGGCGGCGGCGGTCGCCGCCAAGCTGGGCCTGACGGCCACGGTGCTGGAAATGGCGCCGCGCATCCTGCAACGGGTCGCCTCGCCCGAAACCTCGGCCTATTTCCGCGCCCTGCATGCCGCGCATGGCGTCACCATCCGCGAGGGAACGGGGCTTGAGCGTCTGTTGGGTGAGGGTCGCGTGACCAGTGCCCGCCTGACGGGGGGCGAAGAGATCCCCGCCGATTTCGTAATCGTCGGGGTCGGTATTACCCCCAACACCGCGATTGCCGAGGCGGCGGGCATCGCCCTCGACAACGGCATCGCCACCGATGCACAGGGCCGCACCTCGGCCCCCGGGGTCTGGGCGGCGGGCGATTGCGCCTCTTTCCCGTGGCGCGAGGGGCGGATCCGCCTCGAATCCGTCGGCAATGCCATTGATCAGGGCGAGGTGGTCGCCGCCAATATCCTTGGCGCGGCCAAGGATTACGTCGCCGCCCCGTGGTTCTGGTCCGACCAGTACGACTGCAAATTACAGATCGCCGGGCTGAATACCGGCTATGACCGCATCGTGACCCGCCCGGGCGAGGGCGAGGCCGTCTCCTTCTGGTATTATCAGGGCGAACGTCTGCTGGCCCTCGACGCCATGAATGACGCCCGCGCCTATATGGTCGGCAAGCGCCTGATCGAGATGGGCAAATCGCCCGACCCGGCGGCAATTGCCGACCCGGCGACCAACCTCAAGGCGCTACTCAAGTGAGGATCATCGGCGGCCGCGCGCGTGGTCTGCATCTGGCCCCGGTGGGCGAAGGCGATGCCAAGGCGCATCTGCGCCCCACCTCGGACCGGGTGCGCGAGGCGATCTTCAACCTGCTCTTGAACGGTGGCTACGGCAATCCGGTGCAGGGTGCGCGGGTGCTGGACCTTTTCGCTGGCACCGGCGCGCTGGGGCTTGAGGCGCTGTCGCGCGGCGCCGCCCGCGTGGCCTTTGTCGATGACGGGGCGACGGCGCGGGCGCTACTCCGGCGCAATATCGAACTGATGCGCGCCATGGGCGAGACCGATGTCTGGCGCCGCGATGCCACCCGCATGGGGCCGAACCGGGGGCCGGGCTATGACCTTGTCTTTCTCGACCCGCCCTATGGCAAATCTTTGGGCGAGGCGGCGCTTGCCTCGCTGGCCGAGGGCGGCTGGCTTTCGCCCGAGGCGTTGATCGTCTGGGAGGAAGGCAGCGCCCCCCCGCCCCCGCCCGGATTTGACCAGATCGACCAGCGCCGCTATGGCGAGACGGTGATCACCCTCTTGCGCCCCGCACCAAGGCCCGCCCCATGACCCCTGCCCTCTCTGCCCGCCCCACCCCTGCCCCGCACCGCGTCGCGGCGGTGCTGTTCGATTGCGATGGCGTCGTGGTGGACAGCGAGGAAATGACCTTTGACCTGATTGCCGAGGAACTGGCCGCCCACGGCTTGCCGATTGGCCGCGAGGTGGTGGCGCGGGACTATATCGGCGGCACCATGGCCGATGTCGCCACCCGCGCCCGGGCCGCCGGCGCCACCCTGCCGGCAGATTGGGTCGAGCGGTTCTATGACCGGCTCTACGCGCTTTTGGCCCAAGGGACACCGCTGGTGCCCGGGATCCCCGCGCTGCTGGACCGGCTGGAGGCGGCGGGCATTCCCTTTGCCATCGGCTCGAACGGATCGGCGCAAAAGATGCAGGTGACGCTTGGGCAGCACCCGGGCCTGCTCGCCCGGTTTCGCGGCCATGTCTATTCGGGGCAAAGCCTTGGCGCGCCGAAACCGGCGCCGACGCTCTACCTGCATGCCGCCGCGCAACTGGGCGTCGATCCCGCCGCCTGTGTGGTGATCGAGGACAGCCCGACCGGCGCCCGGGCGGCACAGGCAGCGGGGATGCGCTGCCTTGGCTATGCCGCGCACAGCCCCGCCGCACCACTGGTCGCCGTGGGGGCCGAACCCTTTACCGACATGGCGCTCGTGCCCGGCTTGCTGGGCCTGCGCTGACGCTCAGTCCCCCGCGCGCAAGACCTGCGCCGGCCGCGCCGCCAGCGGGCGCAGGGGAAATGCAACCCCCGCCAGCAAGGTCGCCAGCACCCCGCCAAAAACGATGGCCACGGCCGACACCGGCTCAAAGCTGTAATCGACCTCCATCACAAAGGTCATCACCGCCCAGCCGGCGATCCCGCCCGCAATAATCGCAACCACGCCCGCCGCCGCGCCCATCAGCGCCGAGCGCAGGGCGAAACTGGCCAGAATCCGCGCCCGGCTGGCCCCCAGCACTTTCAGGACCGAGGCCTCATAAACCCGCGCCCGCTCTCCCGCCGCCGCCGCGCCAATCAGCACGACAAAGCCCGTCAGCAAGGTCGCCGCCGCCGCCCAGGCCGTCGCGGTGGCAATCGCCGACAGCGCCTCAGCCACCCGGTCGATTGCATCCTTGACCCGGATCGCGGTGACATTCGGCATGGTCTTGGCGATATCGCGCAGGATCGCCGCCTCAGCCTCCGGTTCGGCATAGACCGTGGCGATATGGCTGTGCGGCGCCCCTTGCAGGGCCGCAGGGTTGAAAGTCATCACAAAGCCCATCCCGGCGCTGGAAAAATCGACCTGCCGGAAACTGGTGACTGTCGCGGTGATATCGCGGCCAAGGATATTGACCGTGACCGTATCGCCCAGTTGCAACCCAATCTCGCCCGCCTCCTCGGCGGCAAAGCTGACCTGCGGCGCCCCGGTGTAATCCGCCGGCCACCATGTGCCCGCCGTCACGGTCGTCCGCGCATCGGGCTGGGCGGCATAGGTCACGCCGCGATCACCGCGCACGACCCAATGCTCACCCGCAACCTCACGCGCGTCGCGGCCATTGATCCGCGTCAGCACCCCCCGCAGCATCGGTGCGCTATCGACCCGGCTGACCGCCGCATCCCCCTCCATCCGCGCGCGGAAATCGTCAATCTGCCCCGGCTGGATATCGACAAAGAAAAACGAGGGCGCGCGATCGGGCAAATCGGTCTGGATCGCCGCGCGCAGGTTCGCGTCGATCTGGCCGACCGCGGCCAGCACCGACAGGCCCAGGCCCAAGGACAGGATGACCGAGGCTGCCTCAGCCCGCGGCCCGCCGATGGCCAAAAGGGCCAACCGCAGCGCCACCCGCCCGCGTGCCAGCCGCGCCCGCGCCAGCCGTCCGGCGACAAACCGCAGCCCCAGCGCCGCCAGCCCCAGCACGATCAGCGCAGCCGCAACCCCGCCCGCCGCCCCCAGCGCCAGCGTCGGCACGCCCGAGAACAGCACCGCCCCCCCGACCAGCAGCGCCAAAAGGCCCGCCACGCCAAGGGCCGCCGGCCACCCGGCCCAACCGGCGCGCCCGGCCCCCCGATAGAGCGCCGCCGCCCGCACCTCACGCGTGCGCGCAAGTGGCCAGAGCGTGAACAGGAACGCGGTCAAAAGCCCATAGAACGCCGCCTCGGCCAAGGGCGCCGGATAGGGCGCAAAGACCACCGGCAAGGGCAGCGCCGCCGTCAGCACCGGCGCCAACAAGAGCGGTATCCCCACCCCCAGCACCAGCCCAAGGGTCACACCCACCCCCGCCAG
>CALLZQ010000395.1 GCA_937858255.1 uncultured Tabrizicola sp. | reverse complement strand
GTGGCGGGCCCAGGGGCCCGCCACAGGTCTGGGGGGCTTGTCAGGCGCAAAACGCCAGATATAGTTTCCTTCATCGGGGCGGGGCTCCCCGCCTTGATGCCGCAGGCAACGGGGTGGGATGGGAGTCCTGAGACCAGGATGGACGGCGATTTCAGAACACAATTCGGGCGCGATCCGTCGGCGCTAAAGCAGTTTCCGGCGCTGGTGCTGAATGCCGATTACCGGCCGCTCAGTTACTACCCGCTCAGCCTCTGGCCCTGGCAAGAGGCGATCAAGGCGGCGGTGCTGGACCGGGTACAGATCGTTGCCGAGTACGAGGAAACCGTCCGAAGCCAGCGTGCCGTCTTTCGCATACCCTCGGTCGTCGTCCTCAAGGATTTCGTCAAACCCCAAAAGCGCGTGGCCTTCACGCGCTTTAATCTTTTTCTGCGGGATGAGTTTTGTTGCCAATACTGCGGATCCAAGGGCGATCTGACCTTTGACCATGTGCTGCCCCGCTCACGCGGGGGGGTGACGAGCTGGGAAAATGTCGTGGCGGCATGCAGCCCCTGCAACCTGCGCAAAGGATCAAAAACCGTGCGTCAGGCGGGGATGAGCCTGCGGCGGGCGCCCCGCCCCCCCAGCCCCGAAGAGATGCAGATGCATGGGCGCAAATTCCCGCCGAATTTCCTGCATGAAAGCTGGATGGACTACCTGTATTGGGATGCGGAACTTGAGGCGTGAACTGCTGACATAAATCCGTCATCAAACTGTTACACCATCTTCACATTCCTGCGGCGCCGCTCTAGCCTCCGCCGTTCTGGCAGCGAGGGGATGCGATGTTTTCCGGTCTTGAAATGGCGGCGCTGAACCTTGGGGTGGCGCTTTTCTGCGGGGCGCTGATCGGGTCCGAGCGGCAGGTGCGTCAGCGGATGGCGGGGCTGCGCACCAATGCGCTGGTCGCCCTTGGCGCGGCGAGTTTCGTGGTGTTCTCGGGCCTGTTCCCGCATGAGGTCAGCCCGACCCGCGTCGCGGCGCAGATCGTTTCGGGGATCGGCTTTCTGGGTGCGGGAATCATCTTTCGCGACGGGTTCAACATCCACGGGCTGAATACGGCGGCGACGCTGTGGTGTTCAGCCGGGGTGGGGATGATGGCCGGCGCCGGATTCTGGCCCTATGCGCTGCTCCTGACCGGGATGGTGATCTTTATCAACCTCGGCCTGCGCCCGCTGGTCAAATGGCTGAAACGCAAGACCAAGGCGGGAATGCCCTTTCATCGCGGCTGGCGGGTGATCGTGACCTGCCCGGTGGCGATCGAGGGCGATGCGCGCAGCCTGATTCTGCGCACGCTGGCGCTTGGTGGCCTGCATATCTCGGAAATCGCGGTGCGACCGGCGGAAGAGGGCGAAGGGATGGACCTGCTGACCACCGTCACCGCCGAGGGCCAACCCGATTCTGTACTGGAACAGGCGGTGCATCGTCTGGCCGCCGAGCCGGGGCTGAGCCGGGTGCGCTGGGATGTGCTGGAAGAGGTCTGAACCGCGCCCAAAGCGCTTTCGGTTCCCCCCTTTGCAATGCTAGACTTTTGCGGAAGTCGGCGCTAAAAGGGCCGCGTTAGCGCTAACGGCGCGGTGCAGCGAGGGATAATCCATGGTTTCGCGTGTCATTCCGGTCGAGGCTTTCGACCTTGTGGTGTTGGGGGGCCCCGCCGATCTGGCCCGCCGCAAGATTCTGCCCGGTCTCTATCGCCGGTTCCTGTCGGGCCAGATGACCGGCGACAGCCGCATCATCGGCGCGGCACGGGGGGAACTGACCGATGCCGCCTTTCGCGAGATGGTGGCCGAGGCGATTGCCGAGTTCGTGCCGGAAAAGCATCGTGACCCCTCGGCGATCGCGGGGTTTCTGGAACATCTCTCTTACGTCGCGATTGATGCCAAGGGTGAGGGCGGGTGGTCCGCGCTCAAAGCGAAAATCCGCCCCGGCATGGTCCATGCCTTTTACTTCTCGGTCGCGCCCAGCTTGTTTGGCGACATCGCGTTGCGGCTGAAAACCCATGGCATTGCCGATGATCAGGCGCGGATCGTGGTGGAAAAGCCTTTTGGCCGCGACCTTGCCTCGGCGCGTGCGCTGAACGCCACGCTGGCGCAGCATTTTTCTGAAAGCCAGATTTACCGGATCGACCACTATCTCGGCAAGGAAACCGTGCAGAACCTGATGGCGGTACGTTTCGCCAATATCCTGTTCGAGCCGCTGTGGAAGTCGGAATATATCGACCATGTGCAGATCACGGTCGCCGAAACCGTCAGCGTCGAGGGGCGCGGCGCCTATTACGACAAATCAGGCGCGATGCGCGATATGGTGCAGAACCACCTGATGCAGCTCTTGTGTCTGATTGCGATGGAGCCGCCCTATCACTTTGACCCCGATGCGGTGCGCGACGAAAAGCTCAAGGTGATCCGCGCGCTTGATCCGGTCGAGCCGCAGGATATCGTGCGCGGTCAGTATATGGCCGGGGGCGGGCAGGGCAGTTATCCTGAACATGCCGAGAACCCCGCCAGCCGGACCGAGAGCTATATCGCGCTCAAGGCGCATATCTCGAACTGGCGCTGGAAGGGCACGCCGTTCTACCTGCGGACCGGCAAGCGCCTGCGTGCCCGGGCGAGCGAGATCGCCATTACCTTCCGCGAGCCGCCGCATTCGATTTTTGACGATGCAAGCGGCTGGCGGGAAAACGTGCTGGTCATCCGCCTGCAACCGGATGAGGGCATGAACCTGATGGTGATGATCAAGGAACCGGGGCCGGGCGGGATGCGCCTGACGCAGGTGCCCTTGGACATGACCTTTGCCGATGCCTTGGGGCCAGAGGCCGAAGAGGTGCCCGACGCCTATGAGCGTCTGATCATGGATGTGATCCGGGGCAACCAGACGCTGTTCATGCGTGGCGATGAGGTCGAGGCCGCTTGGGCCTGGGCCGATCCGATCATCGCCGGGTGGGAGGCGCGGGGCGACCGGCCGCAGGGCTATGATCCCGGCTCTTCCGGCCCCGAGGATGCGCTGATGCTGATGCATCGTGACGGGCGGCGCTGGCGGGACATTCGCTGATGGAGTTCGTCAGCTATCCCGATGCCGATCTGATGTTCCTCAGCCTGGCGGATCGGATCGCCAGCGAGCTGGGCGATTTTCTGCGGCGTGAGGGGCGGGCCTCGCTCTGCGTGCCGGGGGGCACGACGCCGGGGCCGGTGTGTGACACGCTGTCGGGCGTCGATCTCGACTGGGCCAAAGTGGCGGTGTTCCTGAACGATGAACGCTGGGTGCCAGAGAGCAGCCCCAGGTCGAACACGCGTCTGCTGCGCGAGCGGCTGATCCGGGGCAAGGCGGCAGCGGCGAAACTGATCCCGCTTTATGCCGAGGCGCCCGCGCCCGAGGACCGTCTGGCCGAACTGTCCGAGGGGCTGGTGCCGCATCTGCCGATTTCGGTCCTGCTCCTTGGCATGGGCGCGGATATGCATACGGCAAGCCTTTTCCCCGGTGCCGACCGGTTGGCCGATGCCTTGGCGCCCGATGCGCCGGTGCTGATGGCCTTGCGCGCCGATGCGGCTGGTGAGCCGCGCATCACCCTGACCGCCCGCCACCTGCGCGCGGCGATGCGCACGCATATCGTGATCCGGGGCGCCGAAAAGCGTGCCGCGATCGAACGTGCCGCCCGTCTTTCTCCGCTTGAGGCCCCGGTGCGCGTGGTCCTCGATACTGCAACTGTTCATTGGGCCGAATAACATGAAATCGCATTGGGACGCTTTGAAAGACCACCACGCCGCGGTTGAGGGCCGGCGCATTCTCGATCTGTTTGCCGAGGGCGGGCGGGCCGACGATTTCACCGCTGTCGCCGATGGCATGCGGCTGGACTATTCCAAGACCAATATCGACGCGCGCGGGCGCGACCTCTTGCTGGCCCTTGCCGAGGCGGCAGGCGTCGCGGCCAAACGCGAGGCGATGTTTGCGGGCGCCAAGATCAATGAAACCGAGGGGCGGGCGGTGCTGCACACGGCCCTGCGCAACCTCTCGGCCAGCGTGATCGTCGATGGCCGCGATGTGATGCCCGAGGTGCGTGCCACGCATGAGCGGCTGAAGTCCTTTGCCGCCGATGTTCGTGCCGGTCGGTTCACGGGGCAGGGCGGCGCGATCACCGATGTGGTCAATATCGGGATTGGCGGGTCGGACCTTGGCCCGGCGATGGCGGCGATTGCGCTTTCGCCCTTTGCCGATGGGCCGCGCGCGCATTTTGTCTCGAACGTCGACGGCGCGCATATTGCCGATGTGCTGGCGCCGCTGAACCCGGAAACCACGCTGGTGATCGTGGCGTCCAAGACCTTTACCACCATCGAGACCATGACCAACGCGGAAAGCGCCCGTACCTGGATGGCGACCAAGGTTGCCAATCCGGCGGCGCAATTCGCGGCTGTCTCGACCGCCGCCGACAAGACGGCCGCCTTTGGCATCGCCGCTGAACGGGTGTTCGGTTTCGAGGATTGGGTCGGCGGGCGCTATTCGATGTGGGGGCCGATTGGCCTTGCCCTGATGCTGGCCATCGGGCCCGAGGCTTTTGACGACTTCCTTGCGGGTGGCGCAGCGATGGACGCGCATTTCCGCAGCGCCCCGTTTGGGCAGAACCTGCCGGTGCTGCTGGCGCTGGTCGGCATTTGGCACAACCAGATTTGCGGCCATGCCAGCCGGGCGGTTTTGCCCTATGATCAACGCCTTGCCCGCCTGCCGGCCTATCTGCAACAGCTTGAAATGGAATCGAACGGCAAGCGTGTGGCGATGGATGGCAGCGATCTGCCCTATCACTCTGGCCCGGTGGTCTGGGGAGAGCCGGGGACCAATGGCCAGCACGCCTTTTACCAGTTGATCCATCAGGGCACGCGCGTGGTGCCTTGCGAATTCCTGATTGCCCGGCGTGGGCATGAGCCGCATCTGGCGCATCAGCACCTGCTCTTGGTCGCCAACTGCTTTGCCCAGTCCGAGGCGCTGATGCGTGGCCGCTCGCTGGAAGAGGCGCGGGCGATCATGGCGCGCAAGGGGCTGACTGGCGCGGAACTGGAACGGCAGGCGCGCCACCGGGTTTTCCCGGGCAACCGCCCCTCGACCACGCTGGGATATGAGCAACTGACGCCCTTCGTCCTTGGCCAGATTATCGCGCTCTATGAGCATCGGGTGTTTGTCGAGGGGGTCATCCTCGGCATCAACTCCTATGACCAATGGGGGGTGGAACTTGGCAAGGAACTGGCACTCGCGCTGCAACCGGTGCTGGAGGGGGGCGCCTCGCCAGACGGGCAGGATGGCTCGACTGCGGCTCTGGCGGCTTGGTTCCGGGGCTAGCCCCCGGCCATCAGGCGCTGGCGTAACGGGGCGACGGCGCGCTTGAGCGTCTCCTCCGGCGCCGCGGCCAGATCTGCACGCAGGGTTTGCGCCAAGCCCTGCGCCCGCGCGGCCATTCCCGTATCGGCATATGCCGCGTTGACCGACGGCCCGAGCGCCGCCACGCCCGAGGGTGTCGGGGTCAGCGCCACGGCGACCCCTGCCGTCTCGGCCTTGCGGGCGTGGAAAAGCTGCTCCAGATGCTGTGTCAGGCAGACCTGCGGCAGCCCGGCGTAAAGCCCCAGGCTGAGAATGCCATGCTGCCCGGCATTGACCAGCAGGCGCGAGCGGCGGGCAATCTCGGACACCGGCACCGGACGCGGTTCCAGCACCACGCCGCTGGCGGCCAGCCGTTCGGCCACACCGGGGGGCGGCGCGGGCAGATAGGCGCGGCGCGGCATCGGCAGCGCCTCCAGCGCCTCGACCACCCCGGGACGGTCGAATTCGATGGTGGAGAAATAGATGAACACCTCATCCCCGCCGCCGGCCAGCACCGGGCTGATATCGGTGACGGGCGGCAGATAGACCGGATCACGCCGATAGGCGGCATAGGGGTCCAGCATCGGCAGGGTACGGATCAGCGGCAGATCGGCCCGGTAGACCTCGGGCAGGCCGGTCAGCGGCGGCAGGCCGATCTCGCGCGCCACCTGATTGACATTGGCCAACAGCCGCGCCTCGTCATGCAGCCGACGTGTGACACCGGGGTTCAGGAAGGGAAAGGCCCCCATTTCCGGCGGGGGCAACCCATAGCCGGTGCCCGTGGCCACCGTCGGGATCCCCAGCGACCGCGCCGCCAACAAGGCCAGCGGCGCATAATCCGCCAGCACCGCCGCAACATGGCGCGAGGCCAGCACATGACGCCACCACGCCACGATTTCCCGCAGGCGCGCCACGTCGTCAAAGCCAAGGTCGCCCAGAAACTCACCCCAGGTCGCGCTTTGCACCGCATTTTCCCCGGTCCGTCTGGCGCTGTCATAGACCAGCAGTGGCCCGGGAAAGACCTCGGCCCCCAAGGGGGCCAACTCATTGGCATGTTCCATCCGGCACAATGCGCCATCAAAGGCGAAGCCCGGGCCAAAAGCCTGGGCCAGCCGGGTCAGCGTGACCAGATGGCCGCGCCCCGCCCCGAATTCATTGGCCAGCAGTATCCGGGGCGGCATGGGTCAGGCGGCGTAGGAAGAGCCGCAGCCACCACCACTGCCACCCGGCGGCGGGGGCGGAGGCGGGGGTGGCGGGGGCGGCGTGATGGTGATCGCCGGGGCCGGGGCGGTGCCGCCCGAATTGGCTTGGGCAAAGCAATCGCCATAGACGAAATCGCCCGCCGCACCGCCCGTCACCCGCGCGGCGAAACGGTTGGCGCGCGCGCTGTCATAGATGGTGGTCGCCGTCAGGCCATGATCGCCAATGTGAAAAATCCGCTTTTCGTCGCCCGAGCCGATGATCAGCACCGGGCGATAACTGCCATCCTTCAGCATGTTGCAGCGCATCACCGGCGCGGCATCGGCAAAGATCGGGCTGGCGGTGGTCAAAAGCAGCAGGAAAAGGGCACTCTGAGAGGCACGCGGGGGAAATGGCATATCAATCTCTCCGATAGGCGCGTTAGGTCTCAATTGACCGGACAGTTACCGTGTAAACCGAAATACAGGGGCCGAGATGTTCCCAATGTAACAGAAGATACCGGCCTGGCATCAAAATTCAGATCCTGGTGTGCCGGTAAATTCCCGGCACACCAGTATTTTTGACAGTTCGCGTCAGAGCGCCGCCGTGACGATCACTTCGACACGGTAGCCGGGGGCGGCCAGCTTTGCCTCGCCGGTGGCGCGGGCGGGGGTATGGCCCTGCGGTACCCAGGCATCCCAGACGCCATTCATCTCGGCAAAGTCAGCCATATCGGCCAGCCAGATCTGGGTTGACAGGATGCGGGTCTTGTTCGTCCCGGCTTCGGCCAGAATGCGATCCACCTCGGCCAGACAGGTACGGGTCTGATCCGCCACCGATTCACCCGGGTTGCCCACCTGACCCGCCAGCCAGATGATGCCGTTAAAGCAGACGCCCTCGCTCATCCGCGCGCCGGTGCCGATGCGTTTGATATCGTCGTTCATGTCAGGTTCCCTTGCTTGTCCTCTGCGCTCTGCCTAGCGGCGGCGCGGGATGAAGGGAAGGGGGTCTCAGCGCGTCACTTGACCGGATTACAGGTGAAGGCATCGCCCGAGGCTGGCGAGAACCAGGCCAGGGTGCCATCGGGATTGACCGCGACCGACAGTTGATAATCGTCGGCAAAGGTCAGCACATAGCCATCGCCCTCGGCCGCGACATCGGTGATGTCCATATTCTCGCTGCCATTGTTGTAGATAAGGCCCGAAAAGCTGAAAATCGCGACCTGGCAATCCCAGGTGCCCTCAAAGGGATAGGGTTCGGCATTGGCCGTGGATCCCAGGGCGGCGATCAGAAGAGCAGCGCAAGCAGAAACCGAAACACGCATGACACACCTTTTGGGGATGGAGCGGGTGAAGGGAATCGAACCCTCGTCTTCAGCTTGGGAAGCTGCGGCTCTACCATTGAGCTACACCCGCATGCCCGTTGAGGTATGCGATGGCGCGGCTGGCGTCAAGCGCCCCGCCCGGGGATATTTGCCAGGGCGACGCCCCAACAGCGCCCAAGCAGAACGGAAATCCCCCGGTCCGTGGCGGGCCGGGGGAGGCTGTGGTCAGAATGGCGCAGAAAAGGGGACAGAAATGCCGCGCCTCTGGCCGCAGGATCGGCGGGGGCGAAAGACCGCCCCCGGACCAAGGGAATTACATCGCCGGCAGCAGCACGGTGTCGATCACATGGATCACGCCGTTCGACTGCTTGACATCGGCGATGGTGACATTGGCGATATTGCCCTGACCGTCCTTGATCATGACCTTGTCGCCTTCATACATCGCGGTGAATTCACAGCCGCCGACCGTCTTGACCGGATGGGCGCCCTTGTCGTCATCGACCATCTTCATGATCGCCTCGGACATCGCATTGGCCGCCACCACATGGCAGGTCAGAATCTTGGTCAACTGATCCTTGTTTTCCGGCTTGAGCAGGGTTTCCACCGTGCCGGCGGGCAGCTTGGCGAATGCGTCATTGGTGGGCGCGAAGACGGTAAAGGGGCCTTCGCCCGACAGCGTCTCGACCAGACCGGCGGCCTGAACCGCCGCCACCAGCGTGGTGTGATCGGCCGAGTTCACCGCATTTTCGACGATGTTCTTTTCCTCATACATCGCGGCGCCGCCCACCATCGGGTTTTCAGCGAAAGCGGTCGAGGCGGTCAGCGCGAGGATCGAGGCGGCAAGAGCGAATTTCATCAGGCATCTCCCTAAGGGTTTCCGGCAGGACCATCCTGCCTTCTGCCAGAGTTACGAGCCGCTTTGTCGCCGAGTTTCAGCCTGTCGGTTTTTTTTGCCCCGGCTCACACAGCCGTGATCAGGCGCCGATTTCGGCGGTCAGGATCACCGGGCGGGTCGGCGCCCCGGTGGGCGAGCCGCCCGCAGGCTCGACCGAAACCGCCAGCACCCAGCCTGCCGGCGGTTCAGGATAGGGCAGGTGCAACGCCTCTTCCCCCAAGACCCCCAGCGAGACCGGGGACTGGGCCGGGGCGATGATCCACAATTCATGCGAATGGCCGGCAGGGGCGCCCGTGCCGCTGTCGCGCGAAACCACCAGTTCCTGATTGTGGAAGGTGGCGCGATAGATCAGCGACTGATCGGCCGTTGCCATCGTCACCACAAGGCCGGGATCGGCACCTGGCTGCACCAGCAGCACCGCCAGCGCAATCGCCGCCACGGCAAGACCGCCAAGCCCCCAGCCACGCCAGCCCAACCGGGCCGCCAGCGAGCGTTCTGGGGGCGTCGGGAACAGCCGCGTCTCGATCCGGGCCAACAGGTCAGGTGCAGGCGCGACGGGGACGAATTCGGTATTCAGCCCGGCGAGCCTGCGTTCCCATGCTACGATACGGCGGGCAAAATCCGGCTCTCGCCGGATCCGCGCCTCGACAGCCGCGCGCGCGGCCGCATCCAGCACCCCCAGCACATATTCGCCGGCAAGCGCCTCATCTTCCTCAATCTTGCTCAGGGGGGCGTCGGTCATTGGTCCAGACACTCCTTCAGCCGCAAGAGGCTGCGCCGCAACCATGTCCGCATGGTATTTAACGGCACGGAATGGCGTTCGGCCAGATCCTGATACGACAATCCGTCCAGATAGGCCCCCCGCACCGCCGAGGCCCGATCAGGTTCCAGTCTCTGAAAGCACTCGCCGATCCGCCGCACCTCGCCCAGGGCAATCAGCCGGTTTTCGGCGCGGGGGGCGGTGTCGGCGATACGCTCGGCCTCGCCATCCTCGGCCTGCTCGGGGCGGCGGCTGCGCAGACGGTCGATCGCAAGGTTGCGGGCCAGTGCCACCAGCCAGACCATGCCGTCGCCCCGCTCGGGGTCAAAACGACCGGCTTTCAGCCAGACACGGGTGTAAACCTCTTGCAATGCATCCTCCGCCTCAGTGCGATGACTGAGGATACGGATCAAAACGCCCAGAAGTTTCGAGGAAGTTTCACCATAAAGTGCGCGAAACGCCGCGCGGTCCTGCGCGGCGCAGCGCAGGATCAACTGGCCGACCGGATCTGTCATGGCGCAAAGCTAGCGCGGCCAGATGGCGTGGCAAGCCCTATCCGCGCCGGCGGCGCCGTCCGCCCTCGCCGCCGCTGCCGCCGGCATTGAAGGCGACCTGCGGCAGGGTGACGATGGCCGAAAGCTCGGGGAAAGTGTCTACCGCATGCGGGATCGCATTGGCATTGACGAAATGCTCTTGAAAACGCGGCTCGATGGCGGTTTCGACCTTGTGGATGGCGTGGACCGTCTCTTCGATCTGATCGCGCGCGGCGCGGTTGCACAGCGCGATGCGGGCGCCGGTGCCGGCGGCATTGCCGGCGCTGGTCACCCGGTCCAGCGGCGCATCGGGGATCATCCCCAGTACCATCGCATGTTTGGGGCTGATATGGGCGCCAAAGGCCCCGGCGAGGGTCACGCGGTCTACCTTGTCCACGCCCATCTCATCCATCAGCAGCCGCGCCCCGGCATAGAGTGCCGATTTCGCCAGTTGGATCGCACGGATGTCGCCTTGGGTCACCAGAATGCGCGGCCCGCCCTCGGCGCTGCCGTCATGCAGCAGATAGCTGTGGGTGCGCCCTTCGGGCAGGCAACGGGCGGTGCCGGTCTGCTCGGGGCTGCCGATCAGACCACCCGGGTCGACCAGCCCGGCCATCCGCATCTCGGCCACCGCCTCGATGATGCCTGATCCGCAGATGCCGGTGATGCCAGTGGTCGCCGTGGCAAGGGCAAAGCCCGGATCGTCGGACCACAGGTCGCTGCCGATCACGCGGAAACGCGGTTCCTTGGTCACGGGGGCGATCTCGACCCGCTCAATCGCGCCGGGGGCGGCCCGCTGACCGGAGGAAATCTGCGCCCCCTCAAACGCCGGGCCAGTGGGGGAAGAGCAGGCCAACACCCGCGTCTTGTTGCCCAACAGGATCTCGGCATTGGTGCCGACATCGACGATCAGCACCATATCCTCAGACTTGCCGGGCTCTTCCGACAGGGCCACGGCGGCGCAATCGGCGCCGACATGGCCGGCGATGCAGGGCAGGATATAGACCTGTGCCTGCGGGTTCAGATGGGTCAGATCGAGTGCCGTTGCCGGCAGCGACAGGCTGGAGGAGGTGGCGAGCGCGAAGGGCGCCTGTCCCAGTTCCACCGGGTCGATCCCGAGGAGCAGATGGTGCATCACGGGATTACAGACAAAGACCACCTCATAGATCGCGGTTGGCAGCGCCGCCGCCTCGGTCGCGATCGAGGCGGCAAGCGCGTTGATCGCCTCGCGCACCGCCCGCGTCATCTCGACATCGCCGCCGGGGTTCATCATCGCATAGGACACCCGGCTCATCAGATCCTCGCCAAAGCGGATCTGCGGGTTCATCAGACCGGATGAGGCCATGACCCGCCCATCGGTCAGGTCGCACAGATGCGCGGCAATGGTGGTCGAGCCGAGATCAATCGCAAGACCCAGCACCGGCCCCTCATGAAAGCCCGGCCAGATGTCGAGGATGCGCGAGGCATTGTCGTGATTGCCCCGGTGGAGCGCGACCGTCACCTTCCATTCGCCCTTGCGCAGCACCGGTTGCAGGCGCCGCAGGATGGACAGATCGGCGGTCACCCCCTCGACCTGCCATTGGTCGGCCAAGGCACGGGCAAGGCGCTCAAAATCGCCCGAGGGCTCGTGCATGTCGGGTTCCTGCACCTCGACAAACAACAGCCGCGTCGCCGGATCCATGGCAATGGCCCGCTCGGTCGCGGATTTGCGGATCACCTGCTTGTGCACCTGGCTCTCGGGCGGGACATCCACCACCACATCGCCCATCACCTTGGCCTGACAGCCCAGACGGCGCCCGTCGATCATCCCGCGCTTGGACTTGTAGCGCTCTTCCACCGCGTTCCATTCCGACAGGGCATCGGCATCGACCGTCACCCCATGTTTCGGGAATTCGCCATAGCCCGGGGTGATCTGGCATTTAGAACAGATCCCGCGACCGCCGCAGACCGAATCGAGATCGACGCCCAGTTGCCGGGCCGCGGTCAGGATCGGTGTGCCAATGGCAAAGCGCCCCCGCTTGCCCGAGGGGGTGAAGATCACGAGTGCTTCTTCGTCGGCCATGTCCTGCCCTTTGTTTTTTTTGCGCGCCCCCGAGTTCTAGGGCCTGCGCGGGCAGGTGCAATGCCTGTTCGCGGCGTCTTGCTGTCAGCTTCCGTCAAGCCAGTCGAGAATGGCCTGCCGGTCGGCGTCCAGACGTGGCGCCGGGGGGCGGGCTGTTGGTTCCGGCAGGCCCGACATCTTGATCGGATTGCCGGGGGCCGTGAATGATGCCCCGCCGGGATTGGCCGCGACCGGCAGCACCATGTTGCGCGCCAGAAGCTGGGGGTCCTTCAGCACCGCCGCCATATCCTGCACCGAGGCGGTGGGCAGGCCCGCCGCCTCCAGCACCGTGATCCAATGCGCAGCTGGGGCGCCCAGCGTCACTGCCTCGATCAGCCGTTTCAACAGCGCATGATGCTCGCACCGTGCGGCATTGGTGGCAAAGCGCGGATCCTCGGCCAAGGGCAGGGGCAGCGCCGCACAAAGGCTGCGGAACATCGCGTCATTGCCGGCGGCGATCACAAAGAACCCGTCAGCGGCGCGATAGGTGGAAAACGGCGTGATGGTCGGGTGCCGCGCGCCGGTGCGTCCGGGGGGGGTCCCGGTCGCCGTCGTGATGGCAATCGCATGTTCCTGAATGGCCAGTTGCGCATCGAGCATCGCGATATCGACCTTGCGCCCCAGCCCGGTCTGGGCGCGGTAAAAAGGGGCGGAAAGCCCGCCTTGGGTAAGATACATCCCCGCCACGATATCGCCGATGCTGGCGCCGACGCGCACCGGCGGGCCACCCTCTTCGCCGGTGATGCTCATCACCCCGCCGCGCGCCTGTACCACCATGTCATAGGCGGGCTTTCCCGCCTCTGGCCCGGTATGGCCAAAGCCGGAAACGGCGCCATAGATCAGCCGGGGGTAGCGGCGGTGCAGCACCTCCCACCCAAAACCCAGACGCTCCATCACCCCGGGCCGATAGTTTTCCAGCACCACATCCGAGGCGGCCAGTAACTGATCGAAAATATCGCGATCCTCATCGGCGCGCAGATCCAGTGCGATCGATTGCTTGCCAGCGTTCAGGGTGGCGAAATAGGCGCTCTCCTCGCCGACAAAGGGCGGAAAGGCACGGGTGTCGTCGCCGGTGCCGGGGCGTTCCACCTTGATCACCCGTGCGCCGAGATCGGCCAGCGTATGTGCGCAGAACGGCCCGGCGAGGACATGGGTCAGGTCAAGAACCACAAGGCCGGCCAAAGGCGCGGCAGGGTTGGCAGATTCAAAGGGGGTCATGAAACGACTCCGTGAAAACGCGGTCAGTTGAGGATTTTCCCCCGCGGATTTCAAGGCCGTATCGTTCCACCTGCGGTTGACGCAGCGTCAAGCAAAAAGGCCCGCCGAGGGCGGGCCTTTTTCGATCATTGATGTAACGCTCAGGCGCGGGCCCGGCGGCCGCCGCCACCGCCCGAGGCAGCGGAAACCGCCGCGGCCCCGGCCTCGGCAAAGCTTTTGCCGCCCTCAACCGCCCCCAGCACCTTGGCAAAGCGGATCCATTCGCCGCCGTTGGCGTCGTGATTCATCAGGAAGTTGGCGGCGCGGATCGCCTCCATCTCTTGCTGGCGCACCGGGTTCATGATGGCGCTGGTCATGCCGGCGCCGATCGCCATCGGCAGGAAGGCACCGTTGATCCCGTGGCGATGCGGCAGACCGAACGAGATATTCGAGGCGCCGCAGGTCGTGTTCACGCCCAATTCGTCGCGC
>CALLZQ010000394.1 GCA_937858255.1 uncultured Tabrizicola sp. | reverse complement strand
CGAGATGCGATAGGCATCATCAGCCGTCTTTTCGATATTGTAGGGGGGATAGGTGGTTTGCGTCACATCGGCGGTCAGCGCGCGATCCATCAGATCGGCAATGCGGTCAAAACCGACGGTGGCACGGTAAAGCGGCGCGAGATCAAAGCTGCGCATGGGGTCATCCTCCTGAAAGCGATGCTATGTAGCGCCCCCCGAAACCGGGCAGGCAGGGTTTTCCGGGCCCGACTGGCACCCGGATAGCCGTTATCTGGGAAGGGGTTGGCCCCGTGTCAAGGGGCCGGGGCGATCAGTTACTGGGCGCCTTGATGAACCGCGCCCCGCCCGCGCGGGTGCCTGTTCCGCCCTGCCCGACCGCGATCCGCTTGCCCGCGCTGCCCGGCATCTTGGGCGTAGCGATGGCGGCGGTTGCCGGCGCGCCCTGCGCCTCGACCACGCCGCGCCCGGCGCGCAATTGCGCCTTGAGATCGGTCACGAGTTTCGGCAACTCCATCCCCAGCGCGAAATCGCGGCTGCCGTCGCTGCCGCCCCCCGAGATGATCGAGACGATCTGCGCCCGGCCATAGGAGCGGTCAAAGACCGGCGCCCCGGACGCGCCAAAGGTAACATCGCAATCAACCGCGATCAGCCCCTGTTGGCGCCCCAGCACCGTACAGGCCCGTTGCCAAGACAGTGCCTCAGACCGGCCACGGGCATAAGAGACCACGCTGACCTCATCGCCCTTGCCGGGGCTGGAGACTGCAAAGGGCGGCGCCAGCGCGGTCGAGATCGGCTGGGCAAGCTGCAACAGCGCCACGTCGCGCTGCACTTGCCTGGCGTTCGAGGTGCCCGTGGTGCCGGCGGTATATTCATCATGGGCGACCGCGCGGGCCACGCCGCTTTCCGCGATCGAGGCACCATCGGCAAAGCCGGCGCGGAAGGTGATCTTGGCCGGATCGACCGGCTTGCCCCGGCTGTCAAAGAGGCAATGCGCCGCCGTCAGCACCAGATCGGCGGCGATGAGCGTGCCGGTGCAATAGCCCTCGCCCGCCAGATCGACGCGGCCCACCGCCTTCCAGCTTTGCACCTGATCGGGGCGGCTGAGGCGCTCAAGGCCGGAATTCTGCGCCATGGCCGGCAGGGCCGTCGTGGCAAGGGCAATCAGCAATCCAAATGACTTGCGCATGGCCAACCTCTTACGGTTTCACGAATTTCCCGCCACCGCCGCCCGACAAAACCCGCACATTGGCGGGTTGCTGGCGGCTGCCCCCCTCGGCCATCATGTGCCGCAACAGGGCCACCGGCGCGGCCAGCGGCGTGCCAAGCGCCCCCCTGCGCCCCCCCATCTCGGCCTTGGCCGACACGACGGAAACGATCCGCAGATCACCGTCCCGCATCGAAAACACCGGCGCGCCGGACGAGCCGAAATCGACATCGCAGGACAGCACCAGCATCCCCGTGCGCCGGTCCAGCACATGACAAAGCTGTTGCAGAGAGGGCGCCTCGGACCGGTCCTGCGCATAAGAGACGACGCCGACCTCATCGCCCGCCGTGGGGCGGTCATCGGTGGCAAAGGGCTGGATCGAGGGCAGACGGATCGGCTGATCCAGCTTGATCAGCGCCACGTCGAACTGCACGCGGTCAACATCATCGTGCCCGCCATAGACATATTCGGGATGGGCCTCGGCCCGCACCACGCCGCGATAGGCCGCCGCCCGGCCATTGCGCCAGCCGGCCAGAAACTCGATGGTACGCGCGTCGATCCGGGCGCCGGTTTCCTTGTCGAACAGGCAATGCGCCGCCGTGAGGACCAGATCCTCGGCGATCAGCGCGCCAGTGCAGAACCCCCTCTCACCCAGGTTCAGGCGGCCCACCGCCTCCCACCCGCGGCTGTCATTGCCGGTTTGCAGCGATTTCAGCCCGGCATCCTGCGCCTTGGCGGGCAGCACCGTCCCGATGCAGGCGGCAAGAATGGCCGCGAGGGCAAAGCGAAAACCCATGGATCCTCCGAAACTTTGCCACAGAGGTGCCAGAGGAGTTGGGCCGTTTTATGGCCGAGTTCAGGCCGGTTGGCCGGAAAGCGCGCGCGGGCGCGGCCCGCCGGTCGCCCAGTCGAGCAGCTCGACCGTATGGACCACCGGCACCGCCGTGCCGCCACCGATCTGCATCATGCAGCCGATATTGCCGGCGGCGATCACATCGGGCTTGCGCGCCTCAAGCGTGGCGACCTTGCGCGACCGCAGTTCACGGCTGATCTCGGGCTGCAACAGGTTGTAGGTGCCCGCGCTGCCGCAGCAAAGATGCGGGTCTGCCGGTTCCACCACCGTGAACCCCGCCGCGCGGAGCAGATCCTTTGGCAGGGTCTTGATCTGCTGGCCGTGTTGCAACGAGCAGGCGGCGTGATAGGCCACCCGCAGATCCTGCGGTGCGGTCGCGGGCAGGCCCAGTTGCGAGATCACCTCGCTGACATCGCGGGCCAGCCCGGCAATCTCGGCCGCGTCTGCGGCGAGGCTGGGATCGTTGCGGAACATATGGCCGTAGTCCTTGACCGTAGTGCCGCAGCCCGAGGTGTTGATGACGATGGCATCAAGGCCGCCCGCCCGCCGCTCAACCATCCAGGCGCGGATATTGGCGGCGGCAAAGCCGTGGCTTTCGCCCTCGCGCCCCATGTGATGAGGCAGCGCGCCGCAGCAGCCCGCGCCCTGCGCCACCACCACCTCGCAGCCCAGTCGGCGCAACAGCCGGATGGTCGCATCGTTGATATCGGTATTCAGCGCCTTTTGCGCGCAGCCAGTCATCAGCGCCACCCGCATCCGGCGCGGCGCCAGCGGGGCAAAGCTCTGCGGGTCGTCATTGCGGCTGACCGGGGGGATGCGCGCGGGCGCCATTTGCAGCATCGCCCGCAGCCGGGCATCGGGGATCAGCGGCGCGAAGGGCCGCCCGATCTTGGCCGCAAGCAAGGCAAGGCGAAAGCGCATCGGATAGGGCAGGATCCGCACAAGCGCCGCGCGCAACAGCCGGTCCATCAGCGGGCGGCGATAGGTCGCCTCGATATGGGCGCGGGCGTGATCGACCAGATGCATGTAATGCACGCCGAGGGGCAGGTGGTCATGCAGGCAAGGCAGGACAGGCAGCGATCGACATGCTTGACCGTCTTTT
>CALLZQ010000393.1 GCA_937858255.1 uncultured Tabrizicola sp. | reverse complement strand
TGGATTTTGGCGGCAATGGCGTCGCGATACTGAAACGCGACCCACAGCCCATAAGCGACGGCCAGACCAAGGATGATCCAGTCAAAGCTGGGCGGCAGAGACATGGCCTCGGCCCCGCCGGATGCGGGCAACGCGGCTGCGGCAACCGGGGCGGCGGCTGCTGACTTGGCCTTGGCAGCAGCATCGATCCGGCGCTGCAAGGTTGACAGCGTTGCGCGCCCAATGATGCCATCGGCGGTCAGACCGTGATGCTGCTGAAAAGCCCGCACCGCGTCGGCGTCGATCACCTCGCCCTTAGACGGATAGCCCAGCCGATGCAGGTCGGCGGCAACCCGGGCGCGCTCGGTGATGGTCATGTCCAGCGCCCAACGGGCCTTGCCGCCGATCCCTTTGTCTGTGGATGCAGGCTTTGACACCGCAATCTGATAGACGCCGTCCAGCAGCATCCGCGCCTCATCTTCGCGCCGCCGGGTCAGGCCGGGCAGCACGCGCCCGCCGCCCTTGTTCCACGCCAGCAAACCCGCCCGGATGACAGACGCTGCTGCTTTGGCCCGCCAGCGTTTGACCCATGTCGCCTTGGCAATCGCCCCGGTGTTGAAATGGAAGCTGACACCTGCGTCGAATTCGTGCTGCTTGGCCCCCGGCATGGCTTTGAAGACGGCAGGCTCGTAGTTCCGCCGAAGCGCCTCCTGCAAAAGCCGTGTTGCCTCATCCTTGCGGATCACCATCCCGGCCTTCGGCTTGACCACACCCGAGGCAGCGGTCAACCCGGCACCAATGGTCCAGACCCCGACGACATCCCGGTATGCGCGCAGCACCACCCCCTCATGATGCTCCAAGAAAGCCACGCCCTGTGCGCTCATCTGCATGTCAAAAACCCCGGGGAAGGGCCGGGGCGAGCCCGGCGATTACCGGGTCAGAATGCGATGCAATCCGGGGTATAAATAACCCGCAACAGTGTGCGGGGCAGCGTCAGAATAGGCTGGGCTGACGCGGATCAGGCTGGCGCGGATTGTCGACCTGCTTCAGCCAGCGGCGCACCGCAACATCCGTCGCATGCATCCTGCGGGCGATTTCAGCAACAGGCAAGCCCTTCTCACGCAACACCTGCGTACACCAGGGCTTTGCAAGCGGTACACGTCGCGGAAGCCCCCTGGCGGCGTCCTCGTCGGCAAGCGCGATTGCCGCATCGCGCCCCATGACCTGGACCAATTGCGACCGGATTGCGTTGCGATGATAGACGAGCTCAGCGCCGCCAAAGGTCATCAGAAAGGTCAAAGCGCCCTCTACACCGAGGATGCGCACAAAGGGCTCAATATGCGCAGGCGGGACGATCTGCGTCATGTCGCTTCCTCCGCCGGGCGCGCACAACTCCGCTGGCTTGCTGCGGCCTCCAAGCGATCAAGGCGGTGGATCAACTGCGCATTTGACGACGCGAGCACACCATACAATCTCTCAAGGCTCTCGACACGGTCGAGCAATTGAAAAATCGCGATCTGTTCCGGTGACTTGGTCAAATGCAGACTCCGAACTTGCCGACCTCTCGACCCCAAGCTACCCAGCCCGGTCGATCCTGCCGGCTAAAGAGTTCCAGCCGCCTTACATCGGGCATCAATCTCTCAGCGGCGGCAAAAGCCTCCTCCGGCTTTCGGCTGTGTTCACGAGCGATCCCCATAAAGACCGAACGCACCGCTTTGGTTGTCTTCGGGGCGCCTCTCGTTCCAATCAAGAAGGGTTCACCCGCGTTTCGCAGGATGTACCCGGTGCCGAATGCCTGCTTGCCGTTCTTGGTCGTTTTGACCCACTGGCCTTGAGTCTTGAATAAGAACCCCCATGCTGACATGACCTCAAGTGCTTGAGGCAGCATAGGGCCAACGGCCCAAAGCCAAAGCATCGCGTTCTCAGCCGCCAGAGCCTCGACCGGTAAAGCCTTGATTTCATCGAGCGACATGGTCGCGTAGTATGCCTGAGGCGATTTCGCTTCGCCCTTGGCAGACCACATGTCGTATCGCCATGGGGGATCGGCCATGATGAGACCAAACCCGCCTACGGGCCGGATGTTGTGAAACTCTGCCAGAACGCTCATCGCTCCAACTCGACACCGGCGCGCTTGCACATGCCCTTGAGTGCCTCAATGACAGTTGCGATCTGGGCATGGTCGCGCATCTGGTCGATGTCGATTGGCGCGGCGCCCCAACTCTTCTCGAACCGGACGCGCACAAACGCATTCAGCCCCTTTGCCCCCGCTTGGTCGACAGCTCCTGCGCGATAGAGCTTGCCCCACAGCACATGGCAGAACCGA
>CALLZQ010000392.1 GCA_937858255.1 uncultured Tabrizicola sp. | reverse complement strand
TGGCGTGGCGCATCACATCGCCCGAGCGGTCGACCCCCGGCCCCTTGCCATACCACAGGCCGAACACCCCGTCGTAACGTCCGTCACCGCGCAATTCGGCCTGCTGCGTGCCCCAGAGTGCCGTCGCGGCCAGATCCTCGTTCAGACCTTCATGAAACAGGATGTCCTGCGATTTCAGCACGGCAGAGGCGCGCATCATCTGCTGGTCCACCGCCCCAAGAGGCGAGCCGCGATAGCCCGAGACATAGCCCGCGGTGTTCAGCCCCGCCGCCCGGTCGCGTGCCTTTTGCATCAGCATCAACCGAACCAGCGCCTGCGTGCCGGTCAGAAGCACCGGAGACTGGTTCAGGTCGAATTTCTGGTTCAGGTCTGCAACTGCTTTGGTCATCTGGCGTCCTCCCCCGCGCGATGATCGGTCGCATCGCGACCTTTTGGCCATGATAGGTCAAAAGTGCTGACCAATAAAGTGGAAAATTCCGACCTGTAAAACGGCTCGCGCGACGGCCCCAAGAACCTCTTGCCGGAAAGAAATCTGCGATGCACATTCATTCGGGTAAGCTGACACTCAATTCGCCAAAACCATTAACCTTGGGCGCCGTGCCCGATTTCTGACATCCCCGCACGGTGCTTTCGTCCATCACCCGCCTAAGCATAAAACCCGATCAGATCTGTCTGCGGCACCCGAGAGGCGGCTGCATTCCTGTCGGGGAAGCTGAAAACACAACCGATTTCCTCTGGGGGAAACTATGGCAGATATTCGCGGCACAAATGGTCCTGATGAGCGTGAAGGCACCGATCAGGCGGATTTGATCCAGGGCTTTGAAGGCAACGATACCTTGCGGGCTCTGGCCGGAAATGACGAGGTGTTCGGTGGCGCCGACTCTGACCAGATCTTTGGCGGCGCGGGGATCGACACGCTGACCGGAGGGGACGGCGATGATCAGCTCTTTGGCGGCGCGGATGACGATCAGATCTATGGCGAGATCGGCAATGACCAGTCCTTTGGCGATGAAGGCAATGACTTCCTCTCTGATCTGGAGGGCAACAATTCTCTCTTTGGCGGAAATGGCGACGATTTCCTTGAAGCGGGTGCCGGGAATGACAGTCTGGTCGGTGGCGACGGGGTGGACGAGCTGCGCGGCGGCGAGGGTAACGATACCTATGTGATCGACGCCGCAGACCTGATTATCGAAGGTGTCAATGGCGGGATCGACACCGTCTATATTGCCGATAATTTCGTGCTGCCCGCAGATTTCGAGGATCTCTATCTCGAGGGCACGGACGGCTATGCCGGTACGGGCAACGCCCAGAATAACGCGATCTATGGCAATGGCGGCAATAATGCGCTGTCGGGCCTGGCGGGCAATGACACGCTGGCGGGCAATCTGGGCAGCGATACGCTGTATGGCGGCACCGGCGATGACACCTATGTCCTGCTTCAGGATCTCGACATGGTGGTCGAGGAAGAGGCCGAGGGGATCGACCGCATCCTGTCAGCCTTTAGCTATACTCTGGGCGACCACATTGAAACGCTGGAACTGATCGGAACGGCCACAATCGACGGCACCGGCAATGCGCTTGACAACTCGCTGCTCGGTAATGTGCGGGACAATCGGTTGAGCGGTGAAGAGGGAAGCGATACGCTGGACGGGGGCGAGGGCAACGATACGCTCTATGGCGGCGCCGCCGATGATCTGCTGCAAGGTGGCGAGGGTCATGACAGCCTGGCCGGTGATGCGGGTTTTGACGAACTGATCGGCGGTGCGGGCGATGACACGCTCGATGGCGGGACCGGGGACGATACCCTCGACGGTGGCACGGGCGACGACACCTATATCCTGTTGGAAGATGTCGATACGGTCATTGAGGAATTCGATGCCGGCACGGACCGGGTGGTCAGCGGCCTGTCTTATGTCCTGGGGGCGAACCTCGAAAATCTGCAACTCTCGGGTGTCGGCAACATCAATGGTCAGGGCAACGCCGTTGACAATGAAATCAGTGGCAATGACGGCAATAACGAACTGCGCGGCATGGAGGGCGACGACCGGCTGACCGGGCAGGGTGGCGATGACACGCTCTATGGCGGCGATGGCAATGACCAGCTCTCGGGCGATGACGGCAACGATGTGCTTTATGGGGGCGGGGGCGACAATCGTCTCTATGGCGGTGCCGGAAAAGGCCGCCACCTGCTGCTGGGGGGAACGGGTCTGGACGGAGGAAACAGGGGGGCCGGCCACGAATCCGTTTATTCCGGGTTCACCCATACGCTGACCACGGGGGTCGAGGCGCTTTATCTGGAAGGCGGGACCGCGATTGACGGCACGGGCAACGGCCTTGACAATGCGATCCATGGCAATGTGGCCGCGAACAGGCTTTACGGTGCGGCGGGCAATGACACGCTCTATGGTCGTGATGGGGCGGATAATCTGTATGGCGGCGCCGGCAATGACCGGCTTTACGGCGGCGCCGGCCATGACACGCTCTATGGCAATAACGGGATAGATACGCTTGAAGGCGGTGCGGGCAATGACCGCTATGTGTTGTTCGAGGATGTTGACGAGATCATCGAACAGGATTCCGGTGGCACCGACCGGGTGTTATCGGCCTTTACCTATGCCTTGGGTCAGAATCTGGAGGATCTGCAACTGACCGGCGCGGCGGCGGTCGATGGCACGGGCAACGATCTGGCGAACAACCTCATCGGCAATGAGGCCGCCAACAGGCTCTATGGCGCGGCGGGCGATGATACGCTTTCCGGCGGGGGGGGCAACGATACGCTTTATGGCGGCGCGGGAACCGACAGGCTGAGTGGCGGGGAAGGAGACGATGTCTATGCGATCCATGACAGTTTCGACACGGTTTCCGAGGCCGCAGATCAGGGGATTGATCAGGTCTTTGCCTCGGTCAGTCATACTCTGTCGGCGAATGTCGAGAATCTGCGGCTGACCGGAACGCTGGCCATCAACGGGACTGGCAACGAATTGGCGAATATCATCGTCGGCAACGCGGCGATGAACACGCTGCTGGGGCAGGGCGGCAATGACTCGCTTTTCGGTCTTGAGGGTGATGATCTGATCGGCGGCGGCGCGGGCAATGATCTGATCAACGGCGGGGCGGGGAACGACTCGATTTACGGCGGCGCCGGCGATGATGAGGTGCGGGGCGGCGAGGGGAATGATCTGATCGTTGGCTCGGCCGGCCAGAATATGCTGCTGGGTGAAGCGGGGGATGACAGCATCCTCGCCTGGGCCGGGGGCGATCTGATCGGTGGGGGCGAGGGCCATGACTCGCTCTGTGGTTCGACCGGCGATGACACGATCTATGCCGGCAACGGCGATGATCTGGTTGGCGGCGGCGCGGGCAACGATGCGATTTTTGGCGTGGCGGGGAGCAACATCCTCTATGGCGGTCTGGGGAACCGGACGGGTTCGGGAGGCCGGGGCCGCGGCCGCCCCCTTGGAGGGCGGG
>CALLZQ010000391.1 GCA_937858255.1 uncultured Tabrizicola sp. | reverse complement strand
TGAAATCACCTCATCGACCGTGCCCATCATCGCCGCCACCATCTGGCGCACCGGTTCCTCGCCCGCGCTGGCATAGCGGGCGTGGTTCCAGGCGAAACCGCCGGTCAGCCAGCCGCCATTGCGCCCCGAGGCGCCAAAGCCCGCGAATTCGCGCTCGACAATCAGGATGTTCAGATCTGGGCGGGCCCGGCGCAGATAAAGCGCGGTCCAGAGGCCGGTATAGCCCGCGCCAATGATGCAGATGTCAACCTGGCTGTCGCCCGTCAGCGGTGCGCGACGCATGGGCAGGCCAATGTCGCGCCACCAGAAAGAAAGATTACCCTTTTCCATCCGCCAGCCTCTTGCGCGGGTTCTGCGGGCCCCCGGCCCGGCGACCGGCAGCTTAGCCGCGCTATGGACGGGCGCCAATGGCAAAGGGTGCGCCTTCGAACAGGGACGAAAGGATACAGACCTTTGCGCCAACACTTCCTCTTGCGTCGCGGCGCCTGACCGTTCGGTCTGTCCAGAAACGGACAACTGGCCAAAGGAAAGGTCGTGGCGGCATTTTTCTGTCACCGCAGCGAAAGCGTCATCGCGGTGCCGCCTGAAAAGCCCGCCGGACATTCGGAGCGATGACTTCCTGCAAAAGATGGGTAGGCCAATCCAAGCGGGTAGGTCTTGGCTGCAATATGGCGGTGGCAGCGGCGCAAAGGATTAAAGATTGGCCTAAATAATATCTAAAATACAGACACTTACAGAATCTTGCATGTGTTTTTGGCGCCTTTGCGCGCCACCGCGCCGGGCACGGCTCTTGCTTAACCCCCTTCGACCACACCGTCGAAGGAGAGCCAGAATGCTCATGCAGATCAACACCGGGAAAGATGCGCTGGTTCAGGGCGTCGAAGCGGTCGACGCCGCAGATCTGGGCATCCGTTACTCCAGCTTTCGCGGTCTTGGCCGGCTCGACGATCAGATCGAGGGCATCCGGGTTGGCATGATCTCGTGGCCCGGCGGCTATCTGGCCGAGGCCAGCCCCGAACGGTTCGGCCTGAACTTCGACGGCCTGTACAACCCGGCGTTCAAACAGCCCGGCCTCGAGGAGATGCTGGAATTCGCGAATGATCATGATGCCGGGCTGTCGATCGTGCTGCCGACGCTGCGTTATGCCGGCAAGCCCGAAGAGATGCGGGCAGACGTGCAGCGGTTTATGACCGATCTGCTGGGCGGTCATTATGGCCCCCTGCCTGAACAGGTGATCCTGCATATCGGATCGGAATATTACCACCATTTCGACGCGGTGTTCGGCGACGAGGGTGCCGCCGAATATGGCGAGGTCGCCTCGGGCATGGTGGCCGAAATCAACAAGGCGCTGGCCAACCCGCGGCTGAACCCCTCGGGCCGCGAGATTGAGGTGTCGGTGCAGGCCGGCCGCGATCTGGCCGAGGATGAGGCGATCCGCGATGCCTTTGACGACCGGACGCTGGCCAGCGTCGATCTGGTGATGCATCACCGCTATCCCGGCACTGCCGAGGGGGTGGATTTCACGCTGAAACAGTTTCAGCCGACCTTTGACGCCTGGAAAGACGATGTCACCGAAGCCGGTGGCGAGCGCCCCGAACTGCATCTGAGCGAATGGAACGTTGCCTCGGTGACGCGGGCCGAGGCACTGACCAAATATATCCGCGACATGCGCGCAGATGGCATCCGTATCAACCGCGCCGATGTGGATCTTGAGGGCCGCAGCGACGCCGATTTCGAGCAATACTGGCAGGATCTTCTGGCCACCCGCGACTATGGCATGGCGCAGCCGCGTCTTTATCTGGAACTCTTCTCGGAATATCAGGCCGAGGGCATGGGGGCTGCCTCGCTCCACGCCTGGGACATGGTGCATGCAGGCCGCGTCACCTATGTCGATGATGCGGGTGAGCCGGTGCAATTCGTCGGCGCCGAGATGATCGACATGCTTTATGAAAGCGTCGAGGGCCTGACGGTCATGAACATCTCGACCCAGAACGCCAAGAACGCCGATCTCTGGACCTATGGTTATGAGAATGACGACCGCACCGTGCTGTTTCTGGCCGCCGATGATGACGCCCGCGTGGGCGAGGTTCAGCTTGACATCGAGGGGCTGGAACAGGGCTATGCCGGCGTCTGGGTCGAGCGCCTGACCGCAGAGGTGCCCGCCGATTGGCAAGACCGCTTTGACGTGCCGGTCAGCCCCGGGGTGGATCAGAGCGTCGAGGCCAATACCTATGCCCTCGGCCATCGTGAGGCGGCCGATTTCACCGTCAAGAACGGGGTGTTGACGGTTTCCTCGCCCCATCCGGGCGAGGTGCTGCGCGTCGTCATAGCCCATCCCCCCGCCGAGGCCGCCGCCATCGAGGACTGGGCCGGTCAGCCGCATATGGAATATCAGAACGGCGAGATCATCGCGGAAACCCTGGCCCCGACCCCGTCAGAGGCCGGCCTGCCCCCCCATACCATCTGGGTCAGTGCCGAGGGCGAGAATTTTCGCAGCGAAACCCCGGCCGAGGCTTTGGCGGCCAAGACTTCCTACTGGAAAATGACCAACCGCGCCGGCACCCGGGTCGAAGAAACCGATGATACGCTTCACGCCGAGGCCCCTGCCCCTTGGGCCCAGATGCCCGCCCCTGAGGATGACAGCACGACCGCGCGCGAGACCTATCCCGGCGACAATGCACCCGCTTGGGATGCCCGGGATAGCCGTCATGACCGCGCTGACGACAGTCGGGCGGACAACGGACGCGACATCGCCAGCACAGGGCATGGCCGGCTTTTCCGAAATCGCGCATGCGCTCTCGATGGGCGGGATGGCCGGGCTGATCGCCGTGGCGGGCCATCTGTTCTAGGCCGGGGCCTGTCAGCGCCACGGCGCCAGCCTGGAACCAGACCGTTGCCGAATGCGGGCTTGATCGGGGCCTGCGGCTGAGGCAGTTTCCCCTAGGGGCATTTCGGTCGGCGGGCCCATTTCCGGCGGCAAGTCAAAGGAACGGTCTGGGGACAATGATGCCTTGGATGACAAGCCTGCGCGGCGAGGGACTCGTCGACCGGGGGGTGCGCAGTTCGGCATGGACCGCCCTTGGCTATGGCGGCGGTCAAATCATGCGCCTTGCCTCGAACCTGATCCTGACCCGGCTGCTGTTCCCCGAAGCCTTTGGCCTGATGGCGCTGGTCTCGGTCTTTCTGGTCGGGCTGACGATGTTTTCCGATGTCGGGGTCGGCCCCTCGATCATGCAGCATAAACGCGGGGATGAGCCGGCTTTCCTGAACACCGCCTGGACCATTCAGGTGATCCGGGGGGTGCTGCTGTGGCTGGGATCACTGGCGCTGGCCTATCCGGCGGCACAATTCTATGGCGAGCCGGAGCTGGCGCTGCTGTTGCCAGTGGCGGGTATCTCGCTGGTCATTCACGGGCTGGAGCCGACGCGGATTGAAACCGCCATGCGCCATCTGCGGGTGGGAATGATCACCTCGCTCGACCTGATCGCCCAAGGGATCGGCATCGTGGCGATGATCGTCATGGCCTGGCTCTTGCAATCGGTCTGGGCGCTGGCCTTCGGCTGGATCGTGTCGTCGCTGGCGCGGCTGATCTGATCCATTTCGGGGTCTGGCTGTTCCTCTCGACCGCCTGCGGTTTTCTGGTGGCGCAGGGGGACAAGGCGATTTTGGGAAAATATCTGACGCTGGAACAGCTTGGCCTGTATAATATCGGCTTTTTCCTTGCCTCCTTTCCCTTGCTCTTGGGCCAGACCGTCACCGGGCGTATCCTGATCCCGCTGTATCGCGAACGTCCGCCCGGCGCTTCTGAGGAAAACGCCCGGGCGCTGCGACGCATGCGGATA
>CALLZQ010000390.1 GCA_937858255.1 uncultured Tabrizicola sp. | reverse complement strand
GTGATTCCCGGCCTCGGCGGGATCGCGGGCCTGTCGCTGCTGATGCCTTTCCTCTACGGGATGGAAGAGACCACGGCGCTTGCCATGCTGATCGGTCTTGTCGCGGTCATCCCCACCTCTGACACCTTTTCTTCGGTGCTGATGGGCATCCCCGGATCTTCGGCCAGTCAGGCGACGGTGCTGGATGGTTTTCCGCTGGCCCGGCAGGGACAGGCGGCACGCGCATTGTCGGCGGCCTTTATCTCGTCGATGGCGGGCGGAATTTTTGGCGCGGTGGTCCTGACGGGTTTCGTGGTCATTGCGCGGCCGATCATCTTGTCTTTTGCCTCGGCCGAGCTGTTCATGCTGGCCCTGTTCGGGCTGTCGATGGTGGCCGTGCTGGCGGGGCGCAGCCTGGCCAAAGGGCTGGCGGCATGCTGTGTCGGGCTGATCATCGGCTCGATAGGTGGCGCGCCGGCGACGGGCGAATTCCGCATGATCTTTGGCTTTGACTATCTGTATGACGGCATTCCGCTGGTCATCGTGGGGCTTGGTTTCTTCGCCATCCCCGAGATTGCCGATTTGCTGCGAAAGAATTCGGCGATTGCCGAGGGCAATGCTCTGGGTTCGGGCTGGTTTCAGGGTTTCCGCGACTGGTGGCGCAATCTGTGGCTGTCGATGCGTTGCGCCGGCATTGGCTGTATCATCGGCGCTATCCCGGGGCTGGGCGGCTCGGTCGTGGACTGGATCGCCTATGGCCATGCGGTGCAGACCGTCAAGAAAGACCCCGGCTTTGGCAAGGGCGACATCCGCGGGGTCATCGCGCCGGAAAGCGCCAATAACGCGATGCAGGGCGGCGCGCTGCTGCCGACGATGCTGTTCGGCATTCCCGGTTCGGGCGCGATGGCGGTTTTTCTGGGCGGCATGGTGCTGCTGGGCATCCAGCCCGGCCCCTCGATGGTGGGCGCCGACCTGAACATCACCTATTCGGTGGTCTGGTCTCTGGCCCTTGCCAATGTGATGGGCGCCGGCATCTGCCTCGCGCTGGCCATCCCGATCTCGCGGCTGACGCAGATTCCGTTCCAGCGGCTTGCGCCCTTCATGATCGTGCTGATCTGCTTTGCGGCCTTTCAGGCCACACGCTCACTGGCCGATCTGGTGGCACTGCTGGGTCTGGGTGTGCTGGGCGTTCTGATGAAGCGGTTTGGCTGGCCGCGCCCGGCGCTCTTGATCGGCTATGTGCTGGCCCCGCAGGCCGAGACCTATTTCTATCAGGCGCTTCAGTTCAACGGCTGGTCCTTTCTTGGCCGGCCGGGGGTCATCATCATCGGGCTGATGACGCTGGCCTCGGTGGTTTTTGGCCTGCGTAACCGGGTCGATGAACATGGCCATGTCGTGCCCAACGCCGATGACGCGCCCGACGTCCCCTCATTCAAGGCGCATCTGCCGCAGATCGGCTTTGCGGTTGCGATGGCCGGACTGCTGCTGGTGGCCCTGACCGACGCATTCCGGCATGATTTTCTCGGGCAGGTCTTTCCCCTTTCGGTCTCGGTCATCGGGCTGGCGATGATGGCAATCCTGATCCCGCAACTGCTGTGGGGACAGGTCGGCCATCACGCCCATTTTGACGCCGAACTGACCGGCGAACATGTGGGGCAAGAGGGGATCGGCAACCTCTGGGGCGGCCTTGGCTGGATTGCCGGGCTGGTCGGGCTGACCGCGCTGATCGGTTTCTACGCGGCGCTTCTGGTGTTTTTCCCGATGTTCCTGATCCGGCGGGCCAAGGCCGGGGTGCTGGCGACGGCGCTGATGACCCTCGGTTGCGCGGGCTTTATCCTGACGCTGGCATGGGCGCTCTCGCTCAACTTCCCCTCGGGGCTGTTGCAGGATGCGCTCGACCTGCCCTGGCCCTTTCGCTGAGGGCCGGGCGATGGATCTGCTGATCCCTCAGGGCGCTGCCATCGGCCCCAAGATCACCTCGGCAATCGTTGCAAACCCAAAGGCCGCGGCCGGGGGCGCCGCGCGGCTGGCCACAATCAACATGGAGACCTGACATGGGCCAGACAGCCATTCCCTTTCACTTTTTCCGGGGCGGCACCTCTCGCGGACCCTATTTCCGGCGCGAGGATCTGCCACAAGACCCGCAGACACTGGCCCGCGTCCTCGTCGCCGCCCTCGGTTCCGGGCACAGGTTGAATATCGACGGGATCGGCGGCGGCGCCGCCGTCACCACCAAGGTGGCGATGCTGTCGCGTTCCCAGACGAACGACTGTGACATCGACTATTTCTTTGCCCAGGTCAGTGTCGAGGACGGGCTGGTCGATTTCAAGCCAACCTGCGGCAATATCCTGTCTGGCGTCGGCCCTGCGGCACTGGAGATGGGGTTGATCGCACCGCAGGGCGAGATGACCCGTATCCGCATCCGTTCGGTCAACACCGGCGCCCGGGTCGAGGCGGTGCTGCGTGCCCCCGGCGGGCAGGTCGAATATGCCGGCGAGGCGGCCATCGACGGTGTGCCGGGCACCGCCGCGCCGGTCTATCTGAATTTCATGGATGTGGTGGGCTCGGCGACAGGCGCGCTGCTGCCGACCGGGGCCTTGCGCGATGTCATCAACGGGGTCGACGTGACCTGCATGGATGTGGCCATGCCGATTGCCATCGCACGCGCCGCCGATTTCGGGCTGAGCGGCTATGAAAGCGTGGAAGAACTGGATGCAAACCGCGACTTCTACGCCCGGATGGAG
>CALLZQ010000389.1 GCA_937858255.1 uncultured Tabrizicola sp. | reverse complement strand
CCGGCGGGCAATCGACTTGGCAAGCGACAGGTTCGCATTGCCGGAAATCAGCTTGGGTTCGGTGATGGCGGGCATTTCAAGTCTCCGGGAGCGGCGGATTCGCGACGTTGACACCGCTTATCACCCGGCTAGGGTCTTGCAAACCTGACCTTAAGGGGAAAAGGCGCGATGCCGCAGATCGATTACTATTTTGCGACGATTTCTCCCTACACCTATCTGGCGGGCCTGCGGCTTGAGCAGATCGCGCAACGGCATGGGGCGAGTATCGCCTACAAGCCGCTGGATATCCTCAGCCTCTTTGACCGCACCGGCGGGGTACGCCCGGCGCAACGCCATGAGGCGCGCAAGGAGTACCGTCTGCAAGAATTGCGGCGGCAGGCGATCAAGGCCGGGCTAAAGCTGAACCTGCAACCGATGTTCTGGCCTTGCAACCCGGCGCCTTCGTCTTACGCGGTGATCGCGGCGGCGCGGGCAGGGGGTGGGGATCTGGGGGGCCTCGTCCACGGTCTGACCCGGGCCTGCTGGGCCGAAGAGCGCAATATTGCCGAGGATGAGGTGATCAAGGACATCCTCGCGCAGAATGGCTTTGACCCCAAGCTGGCTGATACCGGCCTTTTCACCGCCGCAGATGAGTATGTGGCCAATCTGGAAGAGGCGGTGGCGCGGGGCGCCTTTGGGGCACCCTTCTACATCGTTGGGGACGAGCGGTTCTGGGGGCAGGACCGGCTGGAGGATCTGGACCTCTATCTCTCGGGCAAGCTGTAAGGGCCCGGCTCAGAGCGCGGAAAGGAAGGCGTCCACATCCTCGGGCTGCGTGGACCATGAGGCGACGAGCCGTGCCGCCTCGCGCCCCGCGGGCGCCGGGAAGTGATAGTAGGTGGCCCCCGCCGCTGTCAGCCGCTCATGCCGCCCGGCATTCCATTCCGGGAACATCATGTTCGCCTGTACCGGATGCCATTGGGTGACGTCGTTGTAGCGGGCCAGTCCTTCGGCCAGACGCGCGCCCATGGCATTGGCGTGGGCGGCCCGGGTCAGCCAGAGGTCATCCTCCAGATAGCCCTCCATCTGCGCCGCCAGAAAGCGGTTCTTGGAAAACAGATGACCGCCGCGCTTGCGCCGCAACTGAACCTCCCAGTCCAGAGACGGATCGAACAGGATTACCGCCTCGACCCCAAGGCAGCCATTCTTGGTGCCGCCAAAGCTGACCGCGTCAATCCCGGCTTTCCATGTCATCTCGGCCGGGCTGGCGCCGGTCGCGGCCAGCGCATTGGCAAAACGCGCGCCATCGAGATGGCTGGTCAGACCGTAGCCCTTGGCACAGGCCGTCAGGGCCGCGACCTCGGCAGGGGTGTAGACGGTGCCGGCCTCGGTGACATTGGTAATCGACAGGGGGCCGCGTTGCACGCCATGGACGCCGCCCTGCTGGGTCGCAGCCAGCGTGGTCGTCAGCGTCTCGGGCGTCATTTTGCCATGCGCCCCCTCAACGAGGATCAGCTTTGACCCATGGGCATAAAATTCCGGTGCGCCGCATTCATCCTCGGCGATATGGGCATGGTGATGGCAGAAAATGCCGTTCCAAGGCTGGCGGGCAAGCGTGGCGAGGGCAATCGAGTTGGCCGCAGTGCCTGTCGCGACCAGATGCACGATGGCCTCGGGTGCCTCGAAGATCTCTCGCAAACGGGCGGTGACGCGGGCCATGATCTCATCGGCACCATAGCCCCGGGCATAGCCGGTATTCGCGCGCATCAGCGCATTCATCACTTCGGGGCTGGCGGCCGAGCCGTTGTCAGAGGCAAAAAACATCACAATCCCCCTTCAATCACATAATCGTCCCAGTCTTCTTCATCGACCTCGGTTTCCGAGACAGCCCACCCCCGCGCAGAAAAGCCGGCGGTATAGGTGCTGTCAGGATCACCGGTGATCAGCGGATGCCAGTCGGGCAGGGCGTGCCCGTGGTAAAGCAACCGATAGGCACAGGATGAGGGCATCCAATAGGCGATGCGCGGCAGGGTCTTGGGCGAAAGCTGCACGCATTCAGGCACATATTTGAGCCGCTCTTCGTATTTGGTGCAGCGGCAGGTCTGGCAATCGAGCAGCCGGCAGGCGACGCGGGGGTAATCCAGCTCGCCCGTATCCTCATATTCGATCTTGTTCAGACAGCATTTGCCGCAGCCGTCACACAGCGCCTCCCATTCGGCGGGGGTCATCTGTTTCAGCGGGACAGTTTCCCAGAACCGGGGGCGCAGCTTTTCCATGGCGGCGAAAGTGCCGCCTTCGCCGGGAAAAGGAAAGGGGGTCAGAGTGCGGTCAGGATTGCACGGGCGCGCGCGCAGTCGTCCTGCATCTGCTGGATCAGGGCGGGCAGGCCGGTGAACTTCATCTCGGGGCGCAGGTAGTCAACAAATCCGATCGAGAGATGCTGGCCATAGAGATCGCCCGCAAAGTCAAAGAGGAAGGTTTCGAGGTTCGGGGCATTCTCGCCGAACATCGGACGCACGCCGAGGCTGGCCGCACCGATATAGCTGCCGCGATGGGGGCCGGTCAGCACGTCGGCCAGCACAGCATAGACGCCAAGGCGCGGCAGATGCAGCCCGGCCACCGACATGTTGGCCGTCGGATAGCCAAGCTGCCGCCCCCGCTTTTCGCCGTGGATCACCTCTCCGTCGATGCGGTGCCAGTGACCCAGCATGGCGGCGGCATCGCGCGGGTTCCCCTCGGACAGGGAGGTGCGGATCGCGGTCGAGGAAATCGGCGTATCACCCTGGGCCACCAGATCCGCCACGGTGACATCAAAGCCAAAACGCGCGCCAAGTTCGCGCAGATCCGCCACGATGCCTTTGCGTCCGCGCCCGAAACAGAAATCGGCGCCGACAACGACATTCGAGATGCCAAGTCCCTCGGCCAGCACCTCGCGCGCAAACGCCTCGGGCGTAAAGCTGGCAAGCCGCGCGTCGAAGGGGAGTTCGTAGAGCTGTTCGACCCCCAGCTTGGCCAGACGGTTTGCCCGCGCCTCGGCGTTCATCAGACGAAAGGCTGGCGCTTCGGGGGCAAAGAACTGGCGGGGATGGGGTTCAAAGGTGATCACCCCCAAGGGGGCGCTGCCCCGGGCAAGGTCGATCACGGCGCGGTGGCCCAGATGGACGCCATCGAAATTGCCCATGGCGCAAGAGGCGCCACGCGCGGCGGGGGTCAGCCCTTGCCAGGAATGGTGAATCTGCATTCTACCCCGGTCTGGGGCATCTGCCCCGTCAGTCGAATTTGCGGCTGGGTGCCAGCACCACGGCTTCACCCTTCAGGACCACGGTTTTACCGACCGAACAATGGGTTTCAAGGGTCACCCTGCGTTTAGCATGGTCAATCGCCAAAACCGTGACTTCGGCGCGCACCATGTCGCCGGGGCGCACGGGGGCCATGAACTTCAGCGTTTGTCCAAGATAAACAGTACCATGGCCGGGGAGTTGTTCGCCGATCACCGCTGAAATCAGCCCGGCGGTCAGCATGCCATGGGCGATGCGGCCTGCAAAAATCGTGTCCTGCGCATAGGCATCGTCCAGATGCACCGGGTTCCGGTCGGTCGAAACCTCGGCGAAAAGCTCGATATCGCGGTCCGTCACCACCTTGGTCAGATGGCGGCTCATGCCGATTTCGAGGTCTTCGATGCAGATCGTGCCGCGGGGCATATTGTCCAACATCATTGCGATTCCCATGCTTTGGATGGGGGGACAGTAACAAATGCCGCATTGCAGCGCAATTCCGTTGCGCAAGGATTTATCCGAAATGCGACCAAAGGCGCAATAATGTTACTGCCGCAGCGCGGCATTCAGCCAAGTTGCGGGATCGCGTAGGTCGGAGAGAGCTGCTGCGCGGCGAGCCAGTCGTTCAGCAGAGCCTGATCCGGTGCCAGCGGATCCGGGCCGAACTGGGCCGCCGCGATGCCGCCGGTGACAAAGAGTGTGTCCATCCCCTCGGCGATCCCGCCCTGAACATCGGTGCCGATTCCGTCACCGACACAGAGGATACGCGGATCGTCGAGGCCGAGCCGCCGCCGCGCCAGATCATAGACCGGCGGATGCGGTTTGCCGTAATAAAGCGCCTCTCCCCCCATCTCTTCATAGTCACGGGCCAGGGCACCGGCACACCACAGGCGCTTTTCGCCCATGTCCACAACGATATCGGGGTTGGCGCAGAGCATGGTCAGCCCCAGGGTTTTGCCCATCAAAAGGGCCGCGCGGTAATCTTCGGGTGTTTCGGTCAGATCATCGGCAAGGCCGGTGCAGACGATGCCTTCGGCCTGATCGAGCGGCACACGGGTGATCCCGACACCTGAGGACAGGGCGGCGACATCGGGTTCGACAGCGTTGAAAAAGGGCTCATCCTTGGGTGCGCCAATATGGAAAACCCGGTTGCCGACCGCGCCGGAAAACAGCGCGATCTGTGCCGCGTCGCCCGAGGTGGTTACGTCATCCCAGGCGTCGCGCGGCAGGCCCATCCGGTCAAGTTGTGCCACGACGCTGGATTTGGGGCGGGGCGCGTTGGTCAGCAGGATCACCTTGCCGCCATTCTGGCGAAAGGCGCGCAGGGCGGCTACCGCTGCGGGGAAGGGCGTGACACCATTGTGCAGGCAGCCCCAGAGGTCGCAGAACAGCGCATCATATTGGTCGGCAATTTCCGAGAGCGAGGCGATCAGGCGGGTCATGGCGGGCCTTTCAGGGCAGAGGCGTACAGGGGAATACGGTATTGAGACAAAGACAGGGGCCAGAGGTTGCCCTCTGGCCCCGCAAAGTCAACGCCTCTGACCAACTCAGAGTTTCAGGGACGGGATGATCTGCTTCTTGCGGCTCATGATGCCGGGCAAAACAACCGTATCGCCGGTTACGGTACAGCCAAAGCTGGCCTCGGCAACCTGCTTGACGAAATCGTTGGGGACCAGCAGCGTGGCCTCTTCGCGCAGGATGTCGATCACGAAAAGCAGAACCTGTTCGGCACCATCTTCTTTGGCGACATCGACCATTGAGGCCATCAGACTGGCCTTGCGATCCAAGAGCAGTTTGGGCGCAGTGGTTTCCAGTACCGAGATGCGGAGTTCCTTGCCCGCGACGGTGTATTCCTTGGAATCCATCCGCAGCAATTCGGCGTCGGAAAAGGCGCCGACATCGGATTTTGCCTCGAACAGCTCGGCCGCATAGGCGGGAATGGCAATGCCAAGATCGGCCGCCAGATTTTCCGCCACGGCGCGGTCATGGGCGGTGGTGGTGGGCGAACGGAATTCCAGCGTGTCCGAAAGGATGCAGGACAGCATCAGCCCCTTGACCCAGTTGGGCATACGGGCGGCGTCATCGCCCATCAGATCGCGCATCATGGTGGCGGTGCAGGCCAGCGGGCGGATGGTGATGTCGATCGGCCCCTTGGTCTCCAGCCCGCCAACCAGCTTGTGATGGTCGATGATGGCGGTCACATCCAGCGCATTCACATTGGCGGGCAGTTCGGCGGGGTTATTGGTGTCAACGATGACGGCCTTGGTGCCATCGGCGATTTCCGTGGCGATGCGCGGCTTGGGGCAGTCCCAGCGCTTGACGACGAAGGCGGCCTCGGTATTCGGCTCTCCCAGCAGCACGGCTTCGGCGGGGATGCCCTTTACCTCATTCAGATACCAGGCCCAGATGATGGGCGAGCCGGTCGAGTCGGTGTCGGGCGATTTATGGCCGAAAACGAGGGTGGTCATGGGGCACCTTTGCATCAGGGAAAGTTGGCGCGGCTTATAGGCGGGGCCGCGCGCTTTGTCACGGGGCCGGACTTGCGACGAATGGCGCGTCAGGGCAGGGCGAGGGGCGCGACGGTCCAGCCACGCTGCGCCAAGAGATTTGCGACACCTTCGCGACCGGCAAGATGCAGGGCGCCAAAGGCGGCAACGGTGGGGCCATGGCCGGCGGCCTCTTCGATCACCGTGACCCAGCCCCGGTTGCGCGCCGCCATCATGATCTCTTCCATCAGGATGAAATCCTGTTCGACCTGCGCCGGATCGTCCGCAGACAGGCGCAGGGCCTCATGCCGGGTCAATTCCCAGATGACGCGGCTTTCCCCGGCGAAGTAGCTGTCGGCAAGTGTGGTCGAGAAATCCTCAACGCGATCTTCCATGCCCAGACTGTAGCGGATCATGTCGATCTGTTCGGCCAAAGGCATCTGATCAAAGATGCGAAACACCGTGTCAAAGGGTTCGAGCGCGCGGATCGGCACGCCAGAGGTCTTGGCCTCATCCATGATCCGGGCATCGAGGCCGTCATGCAGCGCCTCACCCTTCATTTTGCAACTGGGCGTCGCCAGCAGCATCGAGACATACCAGGGTTGAAACTTGGCGGCGACAAATCCGGGGATGCCACGCAGGCGAAGGGCTTGCGACAGTTGCGACCAATCGTCGGGGGGCAGCAATTCGGGCAGCGATGTCTCAGTCAGAATCATCAGCGAGGGATTCTTGGCCATATGGTTGATGAGGGCCTTTTCCTCATCGGGGCCGGCCTCGACCAGAACCGTCGCGGCGGACCGTATCCGTGGCGCCAAGGCCGCCACGACCGGGT
>CALLZQ010000388.1 GCA_937858255.1 uncultured Tabrizicola sp. | reverse complement strand
ACATCCTGCGTGCTGGTATTCTGCGGGCGCTGTCCGGGGGTGATCCCCTCGCATCGGGCCTGCGCCAGGCCCGGCAAGAGGCACAGCATCAACGCCAGCGCCCGCAGCATGATCAATGCGCCGCCGACAGGCCGATGGTCAGCATTTCCGAGGCGTGCTTTTTCGACTCGGCACTGCCGTCCAGCGCCAGAGCCGCCCGCAGCGCCGCGCTGTCAGCCTTGGGCGCGCCCGAGGCGGTGACCACCTGCGCCGCGATTTCCATCAACTCTGCCTTGAGCGCGGCATCATCACCGCCACCCGCGGCCAGTTCGTCGCGGATCGCGCCGAGCCGGGCGGCATGGGCATCCAGCGCGCCATCCTCAGGCCGGGTCTCGATATAGGTACGGATCGCCCAGCCGGCCTTTTGCCCCAGGATCTCGCCAAAAGCCGGCATCTTGGTGGTGCCATCCTGCGTGTAGCCATGGATGAACCGCTCCATGAACCATTCGTCGCCATATTCCTCGGCCTCAAGGAAGCGCAGGTCAGGGGCCAGACCGCCCGAGACCACCCCGAGACCATGGCAGCGCGCGCAGTTCTGGTTATAGCCCGAATCGCCAATCACAACCGCCTGCCACCAGACCTCATCACCCGCCTTTTCGGCGCGATAGGGGTTTTCGGTCAGCCATTCCTCACCAACCTCGGGCAGGGCATCGGTATTGACGGGCTGCGGCGCGACATCGCCATGGGCATTGGCAAGGCTGCCCCAGCTCAGCGCGGCCACAACGCCAAGGCCAATCGCCGAACGGATCAACTCGGTCTTGCGGAAACGGGTCCCGCGGCGGCATCACTATTCGACCAGGGTGTATGTAGAGGCCGCCCCCGCCCCAGACCATGGTCGTATTTCGCCGGCAGGCGAAGCCATGAAAGCTGCGCCAAGGGAGGAAGGTCATGAGAAAGCTATGCGCTGCGGCGGTCCGATTGGCGCCCGCGATTGCGGTTGCGCTTGCCGCTGCGCCCTCACTTGCCGCCGACCTGCCCATTGCCATCGCCTATCTGCGTGCCGAGGTCGATCACCCGCCGGTGCTGTCGAACCTTGACCCGATCCCCGAGGATCTGGGCTTTGCCGGCGCCGAAATCGCGCTGGAGGATACCCGGACCACCGGCCAGTTCCTTGGCCATGCCTATAGCCTGACACTGGTTTCGGTTGCCCCCGGGGGCGATCTGGCCGCCGGCGCGCGCGAGGCACTGGCCGCCGCGCAACTGGTGCTGGTCGAGGGGGATGCGGCGCAAATCCTCGCTGTCACCGACATGCCCGAGGCCCGGGGCGCGCTCTTCTTCAACGTCGCCTCGGGGGCGGCAAACCTGCGCTCGGCCGATTGCCGGGCCAATCTGCTGCATACCCTGCCCGAAGATGCGGCGCGGGCGGATGCGCTGATGCAGGTGCTGCTGGACAAGCAATGGACCGATCTGGCGATGATCACCGGGCCAAAGCCCGAGGATGCGGCCTTTGCCGCAACCCTGCGCGCCTCGGCCACCAAGTTCGGGATGGAGATCGCCGCCGAAAAGGCCTGGACCTTTGACACCGACCTGCGGGAATCGACGATGCAGGAAGTGCCGCGCTTTACCCAGGACCTGCCCGATCACGATGTGCTGCTGATCGCCGACCCGACCGACGATTTCGGGCGCTATGTACTGCACAACACCTGGTCCCCCCGCCCCGTTGCCGGAACCGAGGGGATGCGGCCAGAAGCCTGGGCGCCGGTGATCGAGGCCTGGGGCGCGGTGCAGTTGCAGAACCGCTTCGAGGACCATGCCGGGCGGAACATGCGCAGCCGCGATTACGCGGCCTGGGCCGCCGTTCGGGCCATAGGCGAGGCGGTCACGCGCACCGGCAGTGCCGATCCGGCCACCCTGCGCACCTATATGCTCGGCCCCGATTTCACGCTGGACGGGTTCAAAGGCCGCGCCCTCAGCTTTCGCACCTGGAACGGCCAGCTCCGCCAGCCCATCGCCGTGGTCAATGACCGCGCCCTCGTCACCCTCGCGCCGCTGCCCGCCTTTCTGCACCAGCGCAATGAAATGGACAGCCTCGGCCTCGATCAGCCCGAAAGCGCCTGTACGGAGTTTGCCCGATGACCCGCCTTTCCCTCTGGCTTTCGGTGGCGCTGCCGCTGATGGCCACCCCCGCCATGGCCGAAGAAATCTGGGTCACCAATGAAAAGGACGACACGATCAGCGTGATCGACGTGGCGACACTGGAAGTCACCCGCCCCATTCCGGTTGGCGAGCGGCCCCGCGGTATCACCTTTTCCAAGGATTTCAGCCGGGTCTATATCTGCGCCTCGGACAGCGATGCGGTGCAGGTGATGGACCCGGAGTCGGGCGAGATCCTGCATGACCTGCCCTCGGGCGAAGACCCCGAGCAATTCGTGCTGCATCCCGATGACCGGCACCTCTATATCGCCAATGAGGATGATGCGGTGACGACCGTGGTCGATACCGAAACCCGCACCGTCGTTGCCCAGATCAATGTCGGCATCGAACCCGAGGGGATGGGCGTCTCGCCCGATGGCAAGATTGTCGTCACCACCTCGGAAACCACCAATATGGCGCATTGGATCGACACGGCGACCAACAAGATCTTTGCCAATACACTGGTCGACAGCCGCCCGCGTCATGCAGAATTCACCAAACTGACCAATGAGTTGTGGGTCAGTGCCGAGATCGGCGGGACGGTCAGTGTCTTTGATGCCGCGACTCAGGGTGAAAAGGCCAAGATCCGCTTTGAGATACCTGGCGTGAATGCCGATCTGATCCAGCCGGTCGGGTTTGAATTCACCCCGGATGAAAAGATTGCCTTTGTCGCGCTTGGCCCCTCGAACCATGTCGCGGTGGTGAATGCCGAGACCTATGCGGTCGAAGGCTACATCCTGACCGGGCGCCGGGTCTGGCACATGGCCTTTTCCGCCGACCATTCGCTTCTCTTCACCACCAATGGCGTCTCGGGCGATGTCACCGTCATCGACGTGGCCAGCCGCAGCGCGCTCAAGTCGATCAAAGTCGGCCGCTTTCCCTGGGGCGCGGCACTGCGGCCCTGATCAATTTTACGGAGACGCCAATGAAATCAATCCTTTCCGCCGCCATCCTCGGGCTTTGCCTGAGCCTGCCCGCCGTTGCCGAAGAGGTCGAGCTGGGCCTTGCCGGCCTGCTGTCTGCCGGCAACAAACAGGATTTGCCGCCCCTGACCCTCTCGGCCGGCGCCCCGCTCTCTGCGGCCCCGTGGGTCCTGA
>CALLZQ010000387.1 GCA_937858255.1 uncultured Tabrizicola sp. | reverse complement strand
CTCTGGTCCCAGATCATTGGCGGGGGCGTTGATCAGATCCCGGGTCAGGAATTCGCCCTCGACCATGGTCAGCAGGGTTTCCCCATCTACCGCATCGGGCAGGCACAGGCGGGCCAGCGGGGCAGGCACCTTGCCGGGGCGGTAGCGGTCAAAGCGATAGCCGGCCAGCAGCCATCCCAACGCCGCCTCGGCGCGCTCGGTGACGCTCAGATTGCCGGCAAGCTGCCAATCCCCGGCGGGCAAGGCCGTTGCTGCCTTTGCAAGGGCGAACCGGCTGCGGGCACGGGCCTGGGGCGACCCCATCCCGATCACCGCCGCCGCAACACCGTCACCCCCCGGCAGCAGGCGCAGATCGCCCATGCCGGCCTCAAAGCCGGTATTGGCCAGCCAACCCGCCCATTGCTTGCCCGTGCCGCCGATCCATTCCGGCAGATCCGCCGGATGAATCACATAAAGAGGGCGGGACGGGGCATCGGCAGGGGCAAAGGCCAAGGCAGGGGACATCGGGGAACCTCATGAAACACGCGCCCCTCAGCCTAGCTTTTCCCGGCGCCCCCGCAATCCCCGATCAACTGTGCGACTGATCCATCAATTCGCGTTCGATCGCCAGCGAGCGTTCGGCAATGCGGATCAGTCGCGCCCAGACGGCGGCAAAGGCGGTTGCATCGCCCCTTTCCAGACAGGAACGCACATCCGATGATACACGCGACAGCGAAACCATCCCCAGATTTTCCGCCAGTTGCTGCAATTTTCGCAGGCGCCGCGCCATATCTTCCAGATCGCGGCTGCGCACCCTGTCGGCGATTCCCGCCATGGTCAGCGCGACCTCTCCCAAGGCGCGCGTTACCACCTGTTCGGCCGAGGCCGTGCCGAGATTCCGGTAGATTGTCGCAATCGGCTCTGCGTTTTGCTGCACCTCTTCGCGATGGCGCAATGGCACCACGTTTTCAGGCTTCATGGCCCACACCTTTTCATTTCACACCCGCGCCCATCTGACGCCGGCAGCCTGAAGAAAAGGTTGCGGGCGCGGCAATTTTTCGCTCGAATTGTCTGGAATTCCCCCGTAATGGGGCAGGGGAGACGACCAGAGGAAGCCCGCCATGGACATCGCCCGCCCGCTGCCCAGCTACCTTGTGCAACGCTTTCACGGCTGGCGCGCCACGACCTATCGTGACAACAAGGCCTGGTTCCGCCGTCTGGCAGAAAGTGGCCAGCCCCCCCGGGCGATGATCATCTCTTGCTGTGACAGCCGGGTGCATGTGACCTCGATCTTTGGCGCGGATGAGGGCGAGTTCTTTATCCACCGCAATGTTGCAAACCTCGTGCCGCCCTATAACCCGGATGGCGAATATCACGGTACTTCGGCGGCGGTGGAATATGCCGTCACCTCGCTGGGGGTCGCGCATATCGTGGTACTGGGGCATTCCAATTGCGGCGGGGGCAAGGGCTGCCTTGACATGTGTTCCGGTCATGCGCCGGCGCTGGAAGAGAAATCGTCCTTTGTCGGTCGCTGGATGGATATTCTGCGCCCCGGTTATGAGCGGATTCGCGAGATGCCGGAACTGGAACGCCCGCGCGCGCTGGAAAAAGAGGCGGTGCTGGTCAGCCTCGAAAATCTGATGACCTTCCCCTTTGTCCGGCTGGCGGTCGAGGAAGAGCGGCTGACGCTGCACGGCCTGTGGAACGATACGGGTGAGGGCGGGCTGGAACAATACGACCCCGCGCGCGGTTTCGTGGCCGTCTGAAGGTCGGCCCAGCGCGCTTTGACCGCGGCGGGACGGGATGACAAAAGGGCAGCCAAAGCTGCCCTTTTGCCGGATCAGAGGAAGTTGAGGAACGATTTAGGCAGCGTGGCCAAACACGCTGACCCGACGACGGGCAACGGTGGCAGAGGTTTCACGCTTCGGCATCAGGGGGGCCAGCGACTCGGCATAGCGGCGCGAGCTGGGCGAGAAAAGTTCCGAGATCGACAGGATCAGTTCTTCGGCTTTCTGGGTCATGGCCCGTCTCCTTTTGCTGTAATCCTGTTTTAACCTGTGATGCCGCCCGGGGCACGCACGCGAACAGGTGGATCGGCGGCAAGTTGGGATGGGTGGTTATGCTTTGGTATGGGTCCGGTCAGCATCGCGGCGGCCCCAAAGCAAAGACCCGCCCTTGCGGGGCGGGCCTGTCGCTGGCGATGTGGGCTATTGTTCAGCCCTTTTTCAGGCAGCGTTGACCCAGAACCTCGGCGATCTGCACCGCGTTCAGCGCCGCACCCTTGCGCAGGTTGTCCGAGACGCACCACAGGTTGATGCCGTTCTCGATGGTCGAATCCTGCCGGATGCGGCTGATATAGGTGGCATATTCACCGACGCATTCGATGGGCGTGATATAGCCGCCGGCCTCGCGCTTATCGACGACCAGAACGCCCGGCGCCTCGCGCAGGATATCGGTGGCCTCTTCCCAGTCCAGGTAATCCTCGAACTCGATGTTGATCGCCTCGGAATGACCGACAAACACGGGGACGCGCACGCAGGTGGCCGTGACCTTGATCTTCGGATCAAGGATCTTCTTGGTCTCGGCGACCATCTTCCATTCTTCCTTGGTCTCGCCAGAGTCGAGGAAGACATCGATATGCGGGATGACGTTGAAGGCGATCTGCTTGGGGTAAACCTTGGGCTCGACTTCCTGACCGGGGACATACATGCCCTTGGTCTGGTTCCACAATTCGTCCATCGCCTCTTTGCCGGTGCCTGAGACTGACTGGTAGGTCGAGACAACGACACGCTTGATCCGGGCACGGTCATGCAAGGGCTTCAGCGCCACCACCATCTGCGCAGTCGAGCAGTTGGGGTTGGCGATGATCATCTTGTTCTTGTAGCGCACCACGTCATCGGCGTTCACTTCCGGCACGATCAGCGGGATTTCCGGGTCGTAGCGGTAGAGCGACGAGTTGTCGATCACCACACAGCCCTGGCTGGCCGCCTTGGGGGCATAGACCTTGGTGGCGTCCGAGCCGATCGCGAACAGGGCGATGTCCCAGCCGGTAAAGTCGAAGGTATCAAGGTCGAGCGTCCGCAGCGTCCGGTCGCCAAAGCTGACCTCGGTGCCCAGCGACTTGCGGCTGGCCAGCGCGGCGATCTCATCCACGGGGAATTCACGTTCGGCAAGGATGTTGAGCATTTCCTTGCCCACATTCCCGGTAGCGCCGACGACAACGACCTTATAGCCCATCTGGCCCTCCTGACGTTCAAATCCGGGGCCGCATAGCGCAAAGCGATCACGGGGGGAAGGGGCGTCCTGCCGCAGCCCTTACCCCAAGGCCGGCTGTCACGCGCTTGTCAGTCCATGCGGTCCTGCGCAAAGGCATAGATCACCAGCCCCACCGCCAGCCACAGGGCGATAAAACCGAAAAGCGTTGTATAGGCGGCGGTGGCCGGTTGGGTTGGCGCGGCGGCATAGAGCCATCCTGTTGCCTGTTGCATCAGCCCGGCTGAGGCGATGCCAAAAAGGTTGAGCAACGTGACGCCGCGCCCGATCAGATGGGGCGGGACAAAGGCCCGGCCATGCGCGACCGTGGTCGGGAAAGAGGCGCCAAAGAACCCGATCCCGGCCAACAAGCCGAGCGCGACCGCCCCCGAGGCTGCCGGCATCAGCCACAGCAGCGCAAAACAGGCCAGCACCGCCAGATTACCTCCCAGGATCAGGCGCTTGCGGCTGCGTAGTACCCGCTCCATTGGGCCATAGGCGAAATTGCCGGCCACCATGGCCAGCCCCATGATCAGGCTGGCCTGTCCGATGGTGCCGGCATCGGCGCCAAAGACATCGCGGAAATAGGGGCCGATCCAGAGACCGCGGATCGAGGCTGCCGGCGCGTAGCAGACCGCCATCATGATCAAGACGGGCCAGAGCGCACGCATCCGCAGCAACTCGGTCAGGCTGCCGCTGGCCTCGCCTTCGACCCGTGCGGGATCGCGGATCAGCAGGGCCAGCAGTGCCGCGATGGCCAGCGTGACCCCGCCCAGAATGCCGATTGCCAGACGCCAGCCGACCGCCTCGACCACCATGGTCAGGGGCAAGGACGCGCCGATATTGCCAAGGCTGCCGATGCCAATGGTCACACCTGCCAAGGTGGCAAAGGCTGTGGGGGAAAATTCCCGGGCGAAGATATAAAAGGCGGCCATCAGTACCGGCGAGCAGCCGACCCCGATCAGGGCCATGGCAAGCTGAATCGCCCCTGCCCCCTTTGCCGTGGCAAAGATCAGCGCCCCGACCCCGCCGATGGCCAGCAGGCTGGCCGCTGTCAGGCGCGGCCCGACCCGGTCGAGCGCCCAGCCGACCGGTACCTGCATCGCGGCGAAGGTCAGGAACCAGTAACCCGAAGCCATGGCCAGATCGCTGGCGCTTGCGCCCAGATCTGCCTCAAGCGCCGGCGCAAGCACCGCCAGAAAGGCGCGGTAGAACTGGCTGAGTACATAGGCGGCGACGAGGGCGGTTAATCCGGCGCGCATAAGATCCTTTCAGGGGCGTTTCGCCCGCGTTTTCCGGCAGCACGTTAGGCCCTGACACCCCTTGTGCAAGGGCAGATTTCGGCGCTTGATCGCAGGATGCAACCGCAACGGAGGCGATGGTGCGGATCATACATATCGCAGTTGCAGTCTGGCTTGTCGGCGCGGGCGCGGGTCTTGCCAATGATGGCTTTGGCGGGCTGACGGCGACCGGGCTGACATTCGGTCAGACTGAGGCTATCGCCATGGTCGAGGAAGATCTCTTCATCGGTCTGGACTCGATCCGCGTCGATTATCTGTTCCGCAACATCACCGGGCAGGATGTCGCGGGCGAGGTGATCTTTCCGCTGCCGCCCATTCCGCTGGGTCAACTGATGACATCGGACTGGAACCTGCCCGAGGATCGGGATCGCGACAATCTGCTCGGCTTTTCAGTGCTCGTTGACGGCCAGCCGCAACGCTTTGCGATTGATCGCATCGCGGTGATTGAGCCGCCATGGCAAGAGGGGCGGGCGCCTTCTGAAACCTATGACACGCCGGGCCGCGATGTCACTGCGCTTTTGGTGGCGCAGGGCATCCCGCTGTCGCTGGATGTCGACAGGGTTGTTGCGCAGCTTGCTGCCTTGCCGCCGGAGGCGCGCGATACGCTTGCCGCCGCCGGGTTGATCGAGGTTTACGCTCCGGGTGATGCCCCGGCAGAGTATTTCCCGAACTGGTCGGTCGTTCTGCGCTATCATTGGCATCAGAAATTTCCGGCGGGCAAGGATCTGCGCATTCAGCATCGCTATGAAAACCGGGCGGGGGGGGGGATTTTTGTCTGGCGTGCCCCGCCGGTCGATGACTGGTCGCAAGCCTTGCAAACCCGTTATTGCATCGACAAGGGAACCTCTGCTGCCATCGTCAAGCGGTTGAAAGACAGCCGCTTTGATGGAGAAGACTATGTCACCGGCCTTGCCTGGAACATCGCCTATGTCCTGCGCACCGCGAATTCATGGGCCGGCCCCATCGGGCGGTTCCGTCTGACACTCGACAAGGGCAGCACAGCCAATGTGATCTCGGTCTGTGCCGATGGCTTGCGCAAGACCGGGCCAACAACCTTTGAGATGCAGCGGCAGGATTTTCGCCCAGACCGCGATCTTGAGGTGCTGATCGTCCGCCCGCTTGGCGACTAGGCCGGCGCCGCCGTCGGTCGATGTTCACGCACCGGCAGGTGGATCAGTGCCGAAAAGGCCCCAACCCCGACGCCGATCCACCAGACAAAGGTGTAATCGCCGGTAATGTCATACATCTTGCCGCCCAGCCAGACGCCGAGGAAGCCGCCGATCTGGTGCGACAGGAACACAAAGCCGTAAAGCGTGCCCATGTAACGCAGGCCATAGAGATGCGCGACCAACCCCGAAGTCAGCGGCACGGTCGCCAGCCACAACGCGCCCATGACGGCCGAGAAGATCAGCACCGATTCCGGTGTGATCGGCAGCAGGATAAAGGCCGCCGCCGCAATGGTCCGTCCGGTATAGATACCGGCAAGAAGGTACTTTTTGGTGTATTTCTTGCCCAGCCAGCCCGCTGTCAGCGTCCCGGCGATATTGGCCAGCCCAATGACCGAAATCGCCACAGCCCCCAGCGCCGAGGTCGAGGTAATCCCCATCCCGGCCAGCATCCCGGCCGGATCAATCGGCCCGCACAGTTCCGTCACAAAGGCCGGGAAATGCGCGGTGATAAAGGCCAGTTGATAGCCGCACGAGAAAAAGCCAAGGAAAATCATCGTATAAGAGGGGTCGCTGAAGGCACGCTTCAGCACCTGTCCCATGCTTTCCTCAAGTTCCTGTTTGCTGGCCACCTTGGGCGAGCGGATGAAGGGCAGGGCAAAGAGCGAGCTAAGGATGATCGCGGCAAAGATCAGGAACACCTGTTGCCAGCTATAGCTCTGCAACAGGAACTCTGCTGTCGGCGCGCCGATGACCTGGCCCATCGACCCGGCAGCCGTGGCGATACCAAGGGTGATCGAGCGATGCTCGGGTGCTGCCGCGCGCCCCACAACCGCCAGAACGACGCCAAAACCGGTGCCGGCGATGCCAAAACCGACCACGACCTCAAGCAGTTGATGCGCCCCCGGTGTGACCGCGAAAGAGGACAGCACCAGACCCGCCGCATAGGCCAGCGCCCCGGCGATAATCGCCTTGCGGTCGCCAAACCGTTCGGCCATCGCACCGAACAGCGGCTGACCGATGCCCCAGGCAAGGTTCTGGATGGCAATCGCCAGCGAAAACTCGGCCCGCGCCCAGCCGAATTCGCTGGCAATCGGGATCTGGAACACGCCAAAGCTCGCGCGAATAGCAAAGCCCAGCATCAGGATCACGCAGCCTGCGATCAGGACCGGGGTGATCAGCGGGGCCTTGGTGGTGTCGGACATGGCATGCTCCTCTGCGTCGGAGGGCGAAGCTGCGCCCGATGCGCGGCAGGGTCAAATGCTATCTTGTGATGGGGACAATTCCGGCCGCCAGGCCGGTCAGAGCGCGAAACGCGCCGGGTCCGGGCCAATGCGCCCGCCGCTTTCCAGCGTCGCCATGGCGGCCATCTCTTCCTCGGTCAGCGCGAAATCGGCAAGGTCCAGATTTTCGGATTGCCCCTCGGGCCGGACCGAACGCGGGATCGCCGAGCAGCCCAGATGCAGGTGCCAGCGCAAGATGACCTGCGCCGGGCTTTTGCCGGTGTTGTTGTAGACATTGTAGTAATACGATCCGACATAGCGGGCGCCGATCCCGACAGACATGTTGCCCAGGGCGCCGGTGTCCGGCAGATCATAGTTCAACCCCAGCGACGCCATGTGGTTGGGCGCGGCAGCAAATTCGTTTCCGTCCACGCTTGTGCCACGCACGTTGCCG
>CALLZQ010000386.1 GCA_937858255.1 uncultured Tabrizicola sp. | reverse complement strand
GCGCATGCATCAGTGCCAGGCCGATCGCCAGCATCTGCTGCTGGCCGCCCGACAGGTCGCCGCCGCGCCGCGCGGCGCGCTGCTTGAGGATCGGGAACATCGTGTAGATCGCCTCCAGCCGTGCCACGGCGGCAGCCGGGTCGGTAAAGGTTTCAGCGGCAGGAATTTCGGGGGTCAGATAGGCGGCGGGTCCGTCTTGCATGGCTCTTCTCGTCAAATGATCCGGCATATAAGCCGAAACCGGGGGGCTTTCGCAAGTGAAGCCTTGGTAACGTGACGCGCTATTCAGCCCGCATGCCGCCACAGCGCGATCAATGCGCGGTCGGCCCGATGCCCGGGGTCGGCTGCCTCTGGCCCATAGATCGCCACATCCTGTAGGATCAGGCCGGGCAGGCGTGACAATTCCCGCTCAAAGCCCCGGCTAGCATAGACCCCGGCATTGATCGACAAGGCGAACAGCGCCCCCGGCAGGGCGTGCTGCTCGATCCGGGCAATCGCCTCGGGGCCGACATGACCATGGGTGAAGGTGCCCGAAGAGACGATACCGCGATAGGCGCGCGGGCAGGCGAAAGGCCGCGTCACATCGGCCTGCAAGAGGGTGGTGTAGAGCGATTTTTCCCGGGCGCGGTCCAGCATCTCGGGCGCCAGATCGCAGCCGTCGATCTCGGCAGTGGCGCCCATCGCCCGCAACGCCTCGGCCAAAAGGCCGGTGCCTGCGCCGATGTCAAGGATCGGCCCCTGCCCGCCATGGGCCAGAAAGGCCGCCGCGACCTGTGCCGGCAGCCGGTAATCATTTTGCACCGCAAAGCCCAAGTCATAGGTCGCCGCCCAGTCGGCATAAAGCCGGGCGCAATCCTCGGGGCCGTTCAGGGCATAGGCCTTGTCCAAATCGCTCATCCCATAAGGATGCGGCGCGATCCCCGGTCGATCAAGGGCCTTGCAGCCGGCGGGCGTGCCGGGGATAGTTGGCGTCATGAAAACACTGCTTTGTTTGGGGTACGGGTATTCGGCACGGGCGCTGGCGCGGCGCCTTGTGCCGCAGGGTTGGCGCGTGATCGGTACGCTGCGCGATCCGGGACAAGCGGGGCGGATGACGGACGACGGGGTCGAGCCATTGATCTGGCCGGGCGATCTGCGGCCTGCGTTGCGTGCGGCAAGCCATATCCTTGCCACCGCCGCGCCTGATGCGGCGGGCGATCCGTTTCTGGCGGCTGCAGGGCCTGAGATCGCCGCCGCGCAGGTGGGTTGGGTCGGCTATCTTTCGACCACCGGGGTATACGGCGATCACGATGGTGGTTGGGTGGATGAGTCCACGCCACTTACCCCGGCCGGGCGTCGTGGCGCCCTGCGTGTCATGGCCGAGGCACAGTGGCGCGATACCGGCCTGCCGCTGCATATCTTTCGGCTTGCCGGCATTTATGGCCCGGGTCGCGGCCCGTTCGAAAAGGTACGCGACGGGACGGCGCGGCGGATCATCAAGCCGGGGCAGGTGTTTTCCCGCATCCATGTCGAGGACATTGCTCAGGTCCTTGCGGCAAGCATTGCCCGCCCGCGGCCTGGTGGGGTCTATAACCTTTGTGATGATGATCCGGCCCCGCCGCAGGATGTTCTGGCGTATGCCGCTGAATTGCTGGGTCTGCCCGTGCCACCTGCCATCGCCTATGATGAGGCCGAGATGACCCCGATGGCCCGCAGTTTCTATGCCGAAAACAAGCGCGTCAGAAATGATCTGATCAAGTCAGAGCTTGGTATCAGACTGAAATACCCCAGTTATCGTGAGGGCTTGGCGGCGCTGCTGGTGTCTGGGCAAGACGGCTGATTGCTGGGGGGCGGCCCCGAAGGGGCTTTTTTCTGAAAAATGATCTCTTTTGGATGTATCTTTTCCCTGCGACCGGAAGACCGGCGCGTTTTGGGATGGAGAAACACATGAATGTCTCACGCAATTTTGTGCTGTGCGGAACGGGGTTCCTTGTCATCGGTTTGGGGTTTGGGATCCACATGGGTGCCAGTGGCGATCACGCTTTTGCGCCGCTGCATGCCCATCTTAACCTGTTGGGTTTTGTGCTGCCGATGCTCTACGCCATGGCGTATCGGGTATTTCCGGCGATGGGCGAGACCCGGCTGGCAGGTTATCACTTCTGGCTGCATGTTGGGCCTGCGGCGGTCTTGCTGGTGATGCTGTTTCTGTTGTTCGGGGGCTTCATCGGCGAGAGTGCCATGGTGCCGCTGGCGCCCCTGGCCGAGATTCTGATTTTGGCGGGAACACTGGTGTTCCTGTGGAATGCGTTCAGGAACGCGCACTAACCAAGGGCCGCCGTGGTCTTGACTGCGGCGGTCTGATCCTTTTCTTGCAGGCGCAAACTTCTGGCTTGCGCCCGATCGGCAAAGCCCTATCTTCCGCCTTACCTCGGGGTGCCTTTCTGACAGGCTGAGATGCGAAAGCGAACCCGTTGAACCTGAACCGGATCATACCGGCGGAGGGAAGGTGCTGAGGAATTCCTCCAGACCCGACCATTCCGTCGCAATTGGAGGAAGAGATGAAAACTTCGATCCTTGCGGCTGGTGTTTCCCTGATGGCCCTTCCGGCCATGGCGGAGCAGCCTGTCCTGACTGTCTATGCGGGCGACTATTTTACCTCGGAATGGGGGCCGGGCCCGGCCATCGAAAAGGGGTTCGAGGCCTTTTGCGAATGCGATCTGCAATTCTCGGTCGGAGATCTGCTGCCGCGCATCCTGCTGGAGGGCGACAAGACCGAGGCTGATGTGGTGATCGGCCTGACCACCGATGTGCTGAAGCGCGCCCGCGCCTCGGGTGTCTTCGGCCCGCATGGGCAGGATCTGTCGGCGCTGACCCTGCCGGTTCAGTGGAACGACGACAGCTTTATCCCGTTCAACTGGGGGCATACGGCCTTTATCTATGACGAGACGCGGATGGCGACCCCGCCCGCCAGTTTCGACGATCTGCGCAAGCTGCCCGAAGATGTAAAGGTGGTTATCCAAGACCCGCGCACCTCGATTTCCGGGCTGGCCTTGGTGCTGTGGGTAAAATCGGTCTATGGCGATCAGGCGGCGGCGTTCTGGGCTGATCTGGCGCCGCATATCCTGACCGTGACAAAGGATTGGTCGGAAAGCTATGGCCTCTTTACCGATGGTGAGGCCGATATGGTGCTGAGCTATACCACCTCGCCCGCCTATCATATCTTTGCCGAGAACGACCTGACGAAGAAGGCCGCGATTTTCCCCGAGGGGCATTATTTCATGGCCGAGACCGTGGGCAAGATCGCGGCAACCGATCAGCCGGAACTGGCGGACAAGTTCATGGCCTGGGTACTGAGCGAAGAGTTCCAGACGATGATCCCCGTGGCGAACTGGTCCTTGCCGGCAGCCTTGCCCAAAGAGAAATGGCCCGAAGGCTGGGCGGCGCTGCCGCTGCCGGACAAGGTGCTGTTCCTCAGCGAGGATGAGGCCGAAGCGCAGCGCGAAGCGGCGATTGAGGAATGGCGCGCGGCGCTCTCACAATAATCGGGGCGGGCGTTGCGGCTCTGGTCGCGGCGCTGACCCTGCTTCCCCTCGGCGCGGTCTTTTTCCGTGCCGGGGGCTGGCCCTCGCCCGGTGCGGGTGATGGGTCGGCAATTGTCTTTACGCTTTCACAGGCGCTGATTTCGGCGCTGCTGTCCTGTATTCTGGCGGTGCCGGTGGCGCGTGCCTTGGCGCGGCGGGATTTCCCCGGGCGGGGGGCATTGATCGCGGTCATGGGGGCGCCGTTCATCCTGCCGGTGATCTTCGCGGTGCTGGGTCTTGTCGCGGTGTTCGGGTGTTCGGGGCTGGTGAATGATCTGCTTGCGGTGGCCGGGTTGCCGCCCCTGTCGATCTATGGTTTCGGCGGGGTGGTGCTGGCGCATGTGTTTCTGAACTTGCCGCTGGCGGTGCGGATGCTGCTGCACGGCTGGCAGGCGATCCCTGCCGAGCGGTTCCGTCTGGCCGAGGCCTTGGGGCTGGGTCCGCGCGGGCAGGCGCGTCATCTGGAATGGCCAATGCTGCGCGAGGTGCTGCCTGGCGCCTTTGTGGTGATCTTTGTTTTGTGCCTGACAAGTTTTGCCGTGGCCTTGACGCTGGGCGGCGGGCCAAGGGCCACAACCGTCGAATTGGCGATCTATCAGGCGGTAAAGTTCGATTTCGATCTGGGTCGCGCCGGATTGCTGGCGGCGGTGCAATTCGCGCTCTGTCTGGTTGCGGCACTGGCGGGGGGGGGGGGGGGGGCCCCCCCCGGGGGGGGGGGGGGGGGGGGGCGGCGGGGGCCGGGGGCGGCGGGGCCGGGGGCGGGGGGCCGGCGGGGGGCGCCCGG
>CALLZQ010000385.1 GCA_937858255.1 uncultured Tabrizicola sp. | reverse complement strand
CACCCAGACGCTGATCCAGTCGAAATCGAAGAACATGAAGGTGGAAATCACCGGGTCGCTGCGCCCCGGTGTCACCGCCAAGGACATCACCCTGTCGGTCATCGGCGCCACCGGCACCGCTGGCGGCACCGGCTATGTCATCGAATATTGCGGCCAAGCGATCCGCGAGTTGTCGATGGAAGGTCGGATGACCGTCTGCAACATGGCCATCGAGGGCGGCGCCCGCGCCGGCCTGATTGCACCGGATGAAAAGACCTTTGCCTATTGCATGGGCCGCCCGCACGCGCCGAAAGGCGCCAAGTGGGAGGCAGCGATGGCCTATTGGAAAACGCTCTTCACCGATGAAGGCGCGCATTTCGACAAGGTCATCACCATCAGGGGCGAAGACATCGCCCCGGTCGTGACCTGGGGCCCCTCGCCCGAGGATGTGCGGCGGATCACCGCAGGGTTCCCCGCGCCGGAGAGCTTCACCGGCGGCAAGGTCGAGGCCGCGCGCCGCTCGATCGACTATATGGGCCTGACCGCCGGTCAAAAGCTGACCGACATCAAGATCGACACCGTGTTCATCGGCTCTTGCACCAATGGCCGGATCGAAGACCTCCGCGCTGCGGCCGAAGTGCTGAAAGGCAAAAAGATTGCCGTCAAGCGCGCGATGGTGGTTCCGGGTTCGGGCCTTGTCCGCGCCCAGGCCGAGGAAGAGGGTCTGGCCCAGATCTTCATCGATGCCGGTTTCGAATGGCGTCTGGCGGGTTGCTCGATGTGCCTTGCGATGAACCCGGACCAACTGGCCCCGGGCGAACGCTGCGCCTCGACCTCGAACCGCAATTTTGAGGGCCGTCAGGGCTATAAGGGCCGCACCCATCTGATGAGCCCCGCCATGGCCGCCGCTGCCGCCATCACCGGTCACCTGACCGATGTGCGCGAGATGATGGGCGAGAAGGTCTGAGGAAAGGGAAAAACAATGGAAAAGTTTACCACCCTCTCGGGCATCGCCGCCCCCATGCCGCTGGTCAACATCGACACCGACATGATCATCCCCAAGCAGTTCCTAAAGACCATCAAGCGGTCGGGCCTGGGTGTGAACCTGTTCGATGAGATGCGCTATGACCGTCAGGGCAACGAAATTGCCGATTTCGTGCTGAACAAGCCGCAGTACCGCGCCGCGCAGATCCTTGTTGCCGGTGATAACTTCGGCTGCGGGTCATCGCGCGAACATGCACCTTGGGCCATTGCCGATTTCGGCATCCGCTGCGTGATCTCGACCAGCTTTGCCGACATCTTCTACAACAACTGCTTCAAGAACGGCATCCTGCCCATCGTCCTGCCCGAGGCAGAGCGCGACCTGTGCATGAAGGACGCCGAAAAGGGTGCCAATGCCCGGATCGAGGTCAGCCTTGCCGATCAGACGATCACCCTGTCGGATGGCACCAAGATCGGGTTTGAAGTGGACCCCTTCCGCAAGCATTGCCTGATCAACGGGCTGGATGACATCGGTCTGACCTTGGAAAAGGCCACCGCCATCGACAGCTTTGAGGCCAAGGCACAGAGCCTGCGCCCCTGGGCCTGATCGCTAGCGGTGCTCTTGCGTCTGATTATTCAGCCGCCACAATATCTTGGGCCGCCCCTTGGGGCGGTCTTAATCTTGCACCGGGTTTGATGCATTCCGGCGACAGTTTCACCGTGAAAGTGCCACAGAGGTAAAGGAAACCATACGAAAGGATTGCCGGGCCGGGGAAACTTGGGCACAAATTTGGCAAGAATGAGGCAGACCGCCACAATGGCGGCACAATGTCCGGGACAAGGCCCCAGCACACAAGGGGGCAGCCGGGCGGAAGGCAGTAGGGCAGTGGGATCGCGGATCTCCGGTGCATTGATGCGGGCGTTTCTGGTGGTGATCGCGATTGCGACGCCCTCGATTCTGCTTCCAGGCATATCGGGCGACGCCAAGCAACTGGTGGCGCTGGCGGCGCTGTTTGCCGGTTGTCTGACCTTTATCGAATATAACAGCGACTATCCCAGCGTGACCGAGTTCCGCGATGCGGCGCCGTACAACCGGTTACGTTTTGTCATGCTGCTGGCCACGGTGCTGGGGCTGACAATGATCGAGCGCGGCCGCACCGATCCCAACAGCCTGACCGAGCTTAGCCGCGCCATCGGCCATCTGATTGGCAAGGCCGCCGATTTTCCCTATTCGCCTGTCCGCCTTGCCACGCTGATGCTGGCCGACAGCGCCACGCCCGAACAGGTGATGATCGTGCGCGACGCGGCGGGGCTGGCCTATTTCACCTCGCTGGTCACGCTCAGCATCTTTGTCACGCTGGTCTATCTGCAATCCTGGCCGCTGCGCACCCAACCCTTCAATGTCTGGGTCAACCTGCCGACCTTTGACCCCACTGTGGGCGGCGATGTGGTGGGACGGCTGGAGCGGGACGGGCGTGTCAACATTGCGCTTGGCTTTCTCTTGCCCTTCGTGACACCTTTCTTCGTCAGTCTGGCCTCGCACGGGTTGAATCCGCTCAGCCTGACATCGCCGCAAACTCTGATCTGGACCATGACTCTATGGGCATTCCTGCCGGCCGGCTTGTTCATGCGAGGCATCGCCATGGGTCGTGTGGCCGATCTGATCCGCGCCGCGCGTCTGGCCCGCGACAGGGCGGCGGACGACAGGTTGGCCACCGCCTGATCCTCGGGGTCGGCCTTTGGCTGGCCCTCTGCGTCATGGTGCTGACAGGCCCGGCGCAGGCCGAGGGATTGCGCATCGCCTTCTGGAATGTCGAGATGGTGCGCAAGGGGCCGGGCCTTCTAGCGCGCGATCTGCTGCGTGGGGGGGATCCCGCGCTGCCCGGCGCGGTGGAAACCATCGCCGCGCTGGAGGCGGATGTTCTGGTTCTGGGCGGGTTTGATTTTGACGCCGGGGGCCTCGCCCTGTCCGCCCTGAATCAGCATCTGCCGCGGCCCTATCCGCATCTGCTGCCGCTGCGACCGAATACCGGTATCCCGACCGGCCATGATCTTGATGGCAATGGCCGCCGGGATGAGGCACGGGATGCCCAGGGCTTTGGCACCTTTCCCGGGCAGGGCGGGATGGCGATCCTGTCACGCCTGCCGGTGGTGACAGAGCAAAGCCGGGATTTTTCGGATTTCCTCTGGCGGGATCTGCCGGGGGCGGATCTGCCGCCCCTCCCCGATGGCGCGGCAGAGGTGCTGCGCCTCTCAACCACCGGGCATCATGACACCGCCCTGACCCTGCCGGACGGGCGGGCGCTGCATCTGTTGACATGGCACGGCACGACCCCGGCCTTTGACGGGCCAGAGGATCGCAACGGCCGCCGCAACCGGGATGAGACGCGGTTCTGGCCCCTGCTGATGGAGGGCGCGCTTCCCTATGACCCGCCCGGAGCGCCCTTCGTCCTGGCCGGACAGGCCAATACCGACCCTGAGAAGGGTGAGGGCGATCCCGCCGCCATCCGCGCCCTGTTGGCCGACCCGCGCCTGCAATCGCCGCTCTCGGGCGATACGGTGGATTACGGCGGCAAGGTCGGGCCGCTGCGGGTCAGCTATATCCTGCCCTCGGCCGATCTGACCGTGCTGGATGCGGGTGTTATTCCCGCACCAGAGGGTGCGCGGCATCGCCCGATCTGGGTCGAACTGGCACTGCCCCGCCCCTAGGTGCCCAATTCCCTTGACCCGGGGGCAGAGCTTGGCTAGGCCGCAGCGAACCCGATCAACAGGAGCCTTTTCCCGTGGCAAATCCCTCCCTTCTGATCCTCGCCGGCGACGGCATCGGCCCCGAAGTCATGGCCGAAGTGAAAAAGATCATCGCCTGGATGGGCGACAAGCGCGGCGTGCACTTCGATGTCAGCGAAGATCTTGTGGGCGGCTGTGCCTATGACGCGCATGGCACCCCCCTGACCGATGCCACCATGGCCAAGGCGCAAGAGGTGGACGCCGTGCTGCTGGGTGCCGTGGGCGGCCCGAAATACGACAAACTGGATTTCAGCGTAAAGCCCGAGCGGGGACTGCTGCGCCTGCGCAAGGAGATGGACCTGTTTTCCAACCTGCGCCCGGCCCAGTGCTTTGACGCGCTGGCCGATTTCTCCAGCCTGAAGAAAGAGGTCGTCGCCGGCCTCGACATCGTCATCGTCCGCGAACTGACCTCGGGCGTTTACTTTGGCGAGCCGCGCGGGATTTTCGTCGAAGGCAACGAACGGGTGGGCATCAACACCCAGCGTTACACCGAATCCGAGATTGCCCGCGTCGCCCGCTCGGCCTTTGAACTGGCGCGCAAGCGCGGCAACAAGGTCTGCTCGATGGAGAAGGCCAATGTGATGGAATCGGGCATCC
>CALLZQ010000384.1 GCA_937858255.1 uncultured Tabrizicola sp. | reverse complement strand
GTGGCCCCGCCCGCCAGCGGGTATTTGAAATGCCACATATGGCCGTCAACCTCGATATTCTCGACCTCAAGATCGGAAATCGCGGTTTCGAAATGGGGATCCCAGTTCACGAGGCGTTTGCCGCGATAGATCAGGCCCTTGTTGTACATATCCACAAAGACCTTGATCACGGCATCGTGGAAATTGGGGCCTTTGCCAAGGTCGGGGTCGCCCTGCGCGCCGCCCATGGTAAAGGCCTCACGGTCCCAGTCGCAAGAGGCGCCGAGGCGCTGCAACTGGCCGATGATGGTGCCGCGCGACTTGACCTTTTGCTGCCAGACCCGGGCCACGAATTTCTCGCGCCCCATGGTCCGGCGGTCGTCCTCCTGATGCAGCGCCATTTCACGTTCGGTCACCATTTGGGTCGCGATCCCCGCATGGTCGGTGCCCGGCTGCCACAATGTGTCATCGCCGCGCATTCGATGCCAGCGGATCAGGATGTCCTGCAAGGTGTTGTTAAAGGCATGGCCCATATGCAGGCTGCCGGTGACATTCGGCGGCGGGATCATGATGGAAAAGGCCGGCGCACCGGGGCGGGCATGGGCGCCAGCGGCAAAGGCCTTACTGTCGATCCATTGTTTCGAGATGCGGGCCTCGGCCTCGGCGGCGTTGAAGTTCTTTTCCATCGGCATGCGCGTGTTCCTCTTGATCGCGGCGGTTTTAGCCTGCCGAGAGGCTGAGGAAAAGCGCTAGTGCATGTGAAAACGGGGGCGGGACGGGGCCTATACCGCCCGGTCGATCTTGGTCGTCAGGTGGATGAGGCTTTCCGAGGAATGCACGCCGGTCATCGCCCCGATCTGGTCCAGCACCTGATCCAGCACCTGCGTATTGGGGCAGGCGATCTGCAACAACAGATCCACCCGGCCCGAGGTGGTGAAGACCCGCTCCACCTCGGAAATCGCCTTGAGTCGCTGGACCACCGCTGCCTGTGTGCGCGGCTCGATGGTCAGCAGAACCGTGGCGCGCAGGCGGTTGGGATCGGCACCTTCGCCCAGTTTCAGCGTATAGCCGGCGATGGTCCCGCCGGTTTCCAGCCGTTCGAGTCTGGCCTGCACGGTCGAACGCGCAACCTTTAGTCGCCGCGCCAGCGTCGCCAACGATAGGCGGGCATCGGCGCGCAACAGGGCAATGATGTTTCTGTCGAGATCATCCATGAAATTTGACCGGCGTTTTCGTCATTATAACGAGGTTTCACTGCAAATATACAGTTTTGTTCGGTGAGATTGTGCCCCATATCGCGCATTCTAAGTTGCAGGAAAAGGGCGGCTCATACGCACCTGGCCTGGTTCGCGAAAACCACGCTGGTGCCCGGCCCCGTTGGATGCAACGGCAAGGGACATGCGTCTTATTGGCAGG
>CALLZQ010000383.1 GCA_937858255.1 uncultured Tabrizicola sp. | reverse complement strand
CGGCAACCTGAATGTCTGCACCAATTGCGATCACCATATGGCGATCTCTCCGCGTGATCGTTTCCGCTCGCTGTTTGACGGCGGCGTGTTTGTCGAGGTCAAGGTGCCCGAGCCGGTCGCCGACCCGCTGCATTTCCGCGATCAGAAGAAATATCCCGACCGCCTGAAAACCGCGCAAAAGGCGACGGGCGAGAAAGAGGCGATGCTGGTCGCCGAGGGCGAGATGGGCCGTACCCCGGTGGTGATGGCGGCGCAGGATTTCGCCTTCATGGGTGGCTCGATGTCGATGTATGTCGGCAATGCCATCGTCGCCGCCGCTGAACGCGCGATCAAGCTCAAGCGTCCGCTGGTGCTGTTCTCGGCCGCCGGCGGCGCCCGGATGCAAGAGGGCATTCTGGGCCTGATGCAGATGCCGCGCACCACGGTTGCGGTGCAGATGCTGAAGGAGGCGCGCCTGCCCTATCTGGTCGTGCTGACCCATCCGACCACGGGCGGGGTCACCGCCTCTTATGCCATGCTGGGCGACGTGCAGATTGCCGAGCCGAATGCGCTGATCGGGTTCGCCGGTGCGCGGGTGATCGAGCAGACCATCCGCGAAAAGCTGCCCGAGGGGTTCCAGCGCGCCGAATACCTGCTCGACCACGGCATGCTCGACCGCGTGACCCATCGCAAGGCGCTGCGGGATGAGCTGATCACCATCCTGCGGATGCTGATGGGCCAGCCCCCAGCGGTCAAAGGCGATCTGCCACCGCCCGCCGATCTGGCCGGCCCGGCCGAAACCAATAACCAGACGGCAGGTTGATCTTGGCACAAGGGTCCGACGCGATCCTCGAACGGATGATGACCCTGCACCCCAAGGTCATCGACCTGACGCTGGACCGGGTGCATCGCCTGCTGGCGGCTTTGGGCAACCCCGAGCGGCAGCTTCCCCCGGTGATCCATATCGCCGGCACCAATGGCAAGGGCAGCACGCAGGCGATGATCCGTGCCGGGCTGGAATCGCAGGGCAAGGCGGTTCATGCCTATACCTCGCCCCATCTCGCCCGGTTTCATGAGCGGATCCGTCTGGCGGGCCATCTGATCGACGAGGCGGCGCTGACCGCGCTGCTGGATGAATGCGTGGCCAAGAACGGGCCGGATGAGATCACCTTTTTCGAGATCACCACCTGCGCTGCGCTGCTGGCCTTTGCCCGCACGCCGGCGGATTATACCTTGCTGGAGGTGGGTCTGGGCGGACGGCTGGACGCGACCAATGTGATTGCCCAGCCCGCACTGACCATCATCACCCCGGTCAGCATGGATCACGAGGGCTATCTGGGCGATACATTGGCCAAGATCGCCAGCGAAAAGGCCGGGATCATCAAGCGCGGTGTGCCAGTGATCGTCGGGCCGCAGGCCGATGTCGGGCGCGAGGTGATTGAAGAGCGTGCCGCCCGGCTGGGCGCCCCTGTCCATGCCTATGGCCAACAGTGGATGGTCTGGGAAGAGCGCGGGCGGCTGATCTTTCAGGATGAAAATGGCCTGCTGGACTTGCCGCCGCCCAACCTGCCCGGCCCGCATCAGTTCCAGAATGCCGGGGCGGCGATTGCGGCGCTGCGCCTTTTGAACATGCCCGAGCGGGCCTGTGAATCGGCCGTGACGGGTGCGGAATGGCCGGCACGGATGCAGCGTCTGCGCCATGGCCCGCTGGTTCAGGCCGCGCCGGGGGTCGAGCTGTGGCTGGACGGCGGGCATAACCCGGCAGGCGGTGAGGCGGTGGCGGCAACCCTTTCCCGGATGCCCCCGCGCGAGACTCATCTGATCTGCGGCATGCTGAACACCAAGGATGTGCGCGGCTATATGGCCCCGCTCGCCGGGCAGGTGCAGCAATTGCATGCCGTCTCGATCCCCGGGGAAAAGAACACCCTTCCGGCCGAGATGACGCGCGATGCCGCGCAGGCGGTGGGGATTGAGGCCGTCACCGCGCCCGATGTCGCGGCAGCCCTTGCGGCGATCACCGCGCAAAACCCGCAGGCGCGGGTGCTGATCTGCGGCTCGCTTTACCTTGCCGGGGCAATCCTGCGGGAAAATGGCTGATCAGGCGCCATAGCGCGCCATGAACATCTCGACCGCGCCGCGGATCACCCGCTCGCGGTCGGGGGGCGAGCAGCAATCGGCCAGCCCGAAAATCAGCCGCTCATGCAGATCGGCCTTGCACAATTGCAGGAACTGCTCGGCGGCAAAGGGGATATCGTCGATCCGCAGCGCCCCCCGGGCGACGGCTTTGCGCAGATATTCCGATACCCTGAGGCGGATCTGCTCGGGGCCTGAATGGTAGAACTCATGGCCCAGACCGGGGAAGCGGTCGCTTTCGGCCACACAGATGCGAAACACCCGCTGGCCGAAATCCGACAGGATGAAATCCATGATCCGGCCCGCCGCCATGCGCAGCACTTCCTGCACCGGGGCGGCGTCGTCGATCAGCGCCTCGGCCTCATCCGCCTGACGACGGCATTCGGCCTTGGCCACCTCCATGAACAACAGGCGCTTGTCGGGAAAATAGCTGTAGAGCGTCGCCTTGCTGACCCCGGCCTCGCGCGCGATGTCATCGACCGAGGCGCCGTCAAAGCCATCGCGCAGAAAGACCACGCGGGCACCTTCCAGCACCTGATCGAACTTGCGGCCCTTGCGGACCTCTGGCTGGTCTAGCGCGCCCATACCGCCCCCCTTTGTGAAACCATAGGTCAGGTCGAGGGGCGGGGGCAAGCTGGGCGATTATTTGCAGGCAGGCGCGGCAGCGCCGCTCTGTGGGGCGGCGATGCATCCCATGGTCGAGCCGGTAACAGTTGCGGTTTCGCTCGGCCAGATCAAATGCGGCATGTCAAAGTTGCCGCCGCCCGCAAAGGCCGGGGCCGCGAGGGCGGAAAGGGCCAGGGCGATAAGGGTCTTGCGCATGTTCAACTCCATTAACTGAACTGCTTGGTTCAGTTGCGAATATGAACTGAGTCGTTCAGTTTTTCAAGGGAAATCTAAACTGATCAGTACAGTTTTTGCCAAGGTTGCCGCTTGCGCCTGACACGACAAGCCTTATGTTAGAACCATTCTAAAAGGAGTGGCCATGCTCTCTGCCCTGACCAACCGCCGCCGTTTTTCTGACCTGGACGAGCAAGAGGTGCTGGCCCTTGCCATTTCATCCGAAGAGGATGACGCCCGCATCTACCGTAGCTATGCCGAACGGCTGCGCGGCGAGTTTCCGGCATCGGCGGCAGTGTTCGACGGGATGGCCGAGGAAGAGGACGGTCATCGCCAACGCCTGATCGCTTTGCATCAGGAACGGTTTGGCCAGGTGATCCCGCTGATCCGACGCGAACATGTGGCGGGCTTTTACGCGCGCAAGCCGGTCTGGCTGGTTGAGAACCTGCCGCTGGAAACCATCCGCGCCGAGGCCGAGGCGATGGAACATCAGGCCGAGGCCTTTTACCTGCGCGCCGCGCAGGCGACCACCGATGCGGCGACGCGGCGGCTGCTGGGCGATCTTGCGGCGGCCGAGGCGGGGCACAAGCGCCGGGCCGATGATCTGGTCGGCACCCATGTCGATGCCGATGCCGCTGCCGAGGAAGAGCGCGCGGCCAAGCGTCAGTTCATCCTGACCTGGGTCCAGCCGGGTCTGGCGGGGTTGATGGATGGCTCTGTCTCGACTCTCGCCCCGATCTTTGCCACCGCCTTTGCCACGCAGGATACTTGGACCACCTTCTTGGTCGGCAGCGCCGCCAGTGTCGGCGCCGGTATTTCCATGGGCTTTACCGAGGCGGCGCATGATGACGGGGTACTCTCGGGTCGGGGCAGCCCGTGGAAGCGGGGGCTGGCCAGCGGGGTGATGACCACGGTGGGCGGCATGGGCCATGCGCTGCCCTATCTGATCCCGGAATTCTGGACCGCGACCACGCTCGCGATGATCATCGTATTTGTCGAACTATGGGCCATCGCCTGGATCCAGAACAAATATATGGAGACACCTTTCGTTCGGGCGGCCTTGCAGGTCGTCTTGGGCGGTGCTTTGGTCTTTGCCGCTGGGGCATTGATCGGGGGCGGCTGAGATGTATCGCAAGGGCGAAGTGAAATATGAGGCGCTGCCGCTACCCGACCGGGTGCAGCGCAGCGCGGATGAGGCGCTGACCGCCGCCGAGGCCTTTCGCGATTACATGAAAAAGCGCCATTCGGTGCGGCAATATTCACCCCGCGACGTGCCCGAGGCGGTGATTGCCGCCTGTATCGCAGCGGCGGGCACGGCGCCGTCAGGGGCCAATCACCAGCCCTGGCACTTTGCCGCCATCGCCAATCCGGCGATCAAGGCCCAGATCCGTGCCGCTGCCGAAGAGGAAGAGCGCGCCTTTTATGCAGGTGGCGCGGGGGATGAATGGCTGGCCGCACTGGAACCCATCGGCACCGGCGCCTCAAAACCGCATCTGACGGATGCGCCCTGGCTGATCGTGATTTTTGCCCAGCGCTACGGGATGACCGAGGACGGGCAGCGCTACAAGAATTACTATGTGCCGGAAAGTGTCGGCATCGCCACCGGCCTCTTGATCGCGGCAATCCATCATGCCGGGTTGGTCTGCCTTGAACATACGCCAAATCCCATGGCCTTTTTGCCCGCGCTCTGCGGGCGGCCGGCGCAGGAAAAGGCGGTGATGATCCTGCCCGTCGGCTATCCCGCCGATGATGCGACGGTGCCCGCCGTGGCCAAGCGCAAGAAACCGTTGTCCGAGATCATGAGCGTGTTTCGATAGGACCCGCTGCCTCGGCCTCCAGCACCGGCAGGATATTTTCGGCCAGATTGCCCAGATGCGCCGCGACTGCCTGACGGGCGGCGGCCGTGTCGCGCGCTGTCAGCGCCGCAAGGATCGCCTCATGCTGCGCCACCACCCGCGCGCGGTTTCGCGCCTGCCTCGCCGACAGAAACCGCACCCGCCACAAGCGCGCGAGATAGCCGTGATGCGTCTCGGCCAGCGCCCGGTTCTGCGAGGCGCGGGCAATGGCGCTGTGAAACGCCATGTCGATTTCAAAGAGGTCCAGCGGATCGGCCTGGTCATACAGGGCGCCAATCCGGTCCTGGATCGCCTGCAAATCGCGCAAATCGTCTTCGCTGGCATGGGCGCAGGCCAGTTCTGCCGCAAGCGTCTCCAGCGCCAGCAGCACCGCCACCTGATCAGCCACCTCACGCGGCGAAAGGCGGGTGACGATCGGGCTGCGGGCGGGGCGCAGATCGACCAGCCCCTCTTTGGCAAGTTGACGGATCGCCTCGCGCATCGGGGTCCGGCTGACACCCAGTTCGGCGGCGTGATCCCGCTCTTTGATCGGCGCGCCGGGGGGCAACGCCCCGCGCAGGATCGCCCGGCGCAGATGCGCGGCGATACGTTCAGCCAGAACCGCCTCGGCCATCGGCGTGGTCAGCCCCGGCCGATATAGGGCATGGCGGTGGCCATCACCGTCATGAATTGCACGTTCGTCTCCAGCGGCAATTCCGCCATATGCCGGACCGAGGCGGCCACATGGTTGACATCCATCGTCGGTTCGACGCGGATTGAGCCATCGGCCTGCGGCACCCCCTTGGTCATTTGCGTAACCATATCGGTCAGCGCATTGCCGATGTCGATCTGTCCGCAGGCGATGTTGAAGGCCCGCCCGTCAAGGCTGAGGCTGCGGGTCAATCCCGTCACCGCATGTTTCGACATGGTATAGGGCGCCGAGCCGGGGCGCGGGACATCGGCCGAAATCGAACCGCTGTTGAGGATCCGCCCGCCCAGCGTCGACTCGCGCCGCATCTGGCCAAATGCCGCACGGTCAGCAAGCAACATGCCGTTGATATTGGTGTTTGACAGGCGCAACCAATCCTCAACGGCGATCTCGTCAATCAGGGTCGAGGGCAGGCCCATACCGGCATTGTTGAACAGGACATCCATCCGGCCCCATTCCGCCGCCATCCGCGCGACACCGGCCTCGAGCGCCGCGGGGTCGGACACATCCAGCGGCAGGATCATCGACTGGCCCGATGCGGCCCCCTCAGCCGTTTCGCGCAGCGCCGCTTCGCGACGGCCGACCAACGCGACCTGCCAGCCGTGATCCAGAAAGTGCCGGGCGGTCGCGCGACCGATGCCGCTGCCGGCGCCAGTGATCAGGATGGTCGGCATGGGAAATCCTTTCCTTCAATGATTGTCGCGGGGCAGATCCTGCGCCACGCGGCGATAAGCAGTTGCCAGCTCCAGACAGCCCCCTTCGGACAGTTGCCCGACATGCTGGCGGTAAATCTCTTGCCATGGCGTCTGGTGGTGCAATACCGGCGGCTGCCAGGCCCCGCCCCGGGGCGCCCATTCT